>JAISWY010000420.1 GCA_031270925.1 Candidatus Symbiothrix sp. | reverse complement strand
CTCGGCGATTTATATACCGATTGGAACAGTAAAATCAACTTGATTTCGCGCAAAGACATCGAAAATTTATACGAAAAACATATCCTTCATTCGTTGGGAATTGCTAAAGTATTGAATTTCAAAGATAAGACGAGTATTTTGGATGTGGGTACCGGTGGCGGTTTTCCCGGAATCCCGTTGGCAATTTTGTTTCCGAATGTAGTATTTTTGTTGATTGACAGCATCGGCAAAAAAATCAAAGTAGCCGACGATATTGCCCGCCATATCGGTTTGACTAATGTAGAATGTGTGCAGGAACGCGCCGAAGATGAAAAGCGGCAATTCGATTTTGTAGTCAGCCGCGCCGTAATGCCTTTGCCCGATTTGGTCAAAATTACACGGAATAACATTGCTAAACGACAATTCAACGCGCTTCCTAACGGTTGGCTTTGCTTGAAAGGCGGAGATATCGAATCCGAAACGCAAACATTTAAAAATAAGATAGTTGAATATGCTTTATCCGATTTTTTCAGTGAAGAATTTTTTCTGACTAAAAAAGTGATTTATTTACCGTTTCAATAAAATACCTTGTAATATCAGGGCATCTTCGAATCCATTATCCGTTTTAACCCAGTCTTTTAGCAATCCCGATTCCGAAAATCCACTTTTGATAAACAGCCGGTAGCTTGCTTCGTTGCTTGTTGAAATATAAGCATATAATTGTTGCAGATTCAAGATAGCAGAAGCGTAATTTTTCATCAGTTCCAAGGCTTGCAATCCGATGTTTTGCCGGCGATAGTTTTTGTCGATTAAAATGCCGATTCCGGCGCGGGAATGAATCGGGTCGAAATCGTATAAGTCGATGGTTCCCAAGCAATTCCGATTTTCTTTAGAAACAATTACCAAGCGCAATTGGTGCGATTGAAAAATATCTTGCGTGAGTGAATTGTTCAAATAATCGCGCAAGGCAAAACGCGAATAAGGCGTGAGCGTGGAACCGTGGCGCCAAATTTCCGTGTCGTTTTCCCAACGGTAGAGCGTCTCCAAATCTTCGGGTTCCAAAGCGCGAAGTACAATTTTGTCGTTTTCTAAATGTTTCATCTTCGTAAATGATTGATAATCATTTAATCATCTTCTTCAAACCGGCGCAGGGCGTGTGCGTGCCGTTTTTTTTCCGCCAAACACACATCGCAATGGCCGCAGGAATTTGCGTTTTTATCGCCGAAATATTCCAATAACAACCTGCTGCGACACGTGGTTTCACTGCTTCCGTATTCGATTACTTTCAAAACACGTTCCTGCAAACGCTGTTTCCGGGCTTCGTAGATCGTTTCGGGAAGATATAAATATTGCTGCGGCTCGCGGTTTTGCAAATAATAAATCGTTGGCTGTTTTTTGGCCGGTATATAATGGATGATTCCTTGTTTTGACAGCGTTTTTAAGCCTTCATAGACTTGCTGCGGCGATAATCCGGTGCGTTGCGCCAACAATGTTTCGTTGATGTAAGTGTAATCCGAAAAAAGTCCGGTATAGGAACGGAGCGTTACTTGCATTAATTGGTCTAACTCGCGACTTAAGCCGTGGATATGGTATAGCGCCTCGCGATTGACGGTAAACAGTAATTTCGATTGTTTTTCGGTTTCTTCGACATAGCTGATATATCCAACTAAATCCAAGATTTTCAAGGCGTTATGTGCGTGTGTCATGTTGTAATGATAGGTTGCGCAAAATTTTTCGAGGATGAAATCGTGGCCGGTATTGGCGCCCATTCCTATGCCGATTTCGTAGAAATAAGCTAATTTTTCATACACGTCTTTCACAAATTCCTTGTCGGGAAATTCGTCCTTGATGCGTTTTTTCAGTTGTCCTTCGTCTTTTACGGAATAAAGGGCTACGGCGAACGATTTTTGTCCGTCGCGACCGGCGCGTCCTGCTTCCTGAAAATATTCTTCCAATGAATTGGGTAATTCAAAATGAATCACGATTCGTACATCGGGCTTGTCGATTCCCATTCCGAAAGCATTGGTACAGACGATGATACGGCATTGGTCGTTTTTCCAAGCGTTTTGTTTGCGGATTTTTTCATCGGAAGTCAAACCCGCATGGAAAAAGTCGGCGTTGATACCTTGGTTTTTCAATTCGTCGGCGATTTCTTTGGTGCGTTTCCGACTGCGAACGTAAATAATGCCACATCCCGCCACATTACGCAAAATATGGATGATTTCGTGCATTTTATCGTCGCTCTTCCGAATCACGTAGGCAATATTTTTCCGTTCAAAACTTTTACTGAAAACATTTTTTTTGTGGAAATGCAATTTTTCCTGAATATCGTCGATGACTTCGGGCGTAGCGGTAGCCGTAAGCGCCAAAACGGGAACGCCGGGCAATAGATCGCGTAACTTGGCGATTTTCAGGTAAGAAGGACGGAAATCGTAACCCCATTGCGAGATACAGTGCGATTCGTCCACAGCAACCATACATACCGGAATATCGCGCAGTTTGATACGGAATTGTTCGCTTTCCAAACGTTCGGGCGATACATATAAAAATTTGTAATTGCCGAAAATACAGTTTTCAAATGCGATGGAGATTTCGCGAGCGCCCATGCCCGAATGAATCATGGCCGCTTTGATTCCACGTTGTCGCAAATTATCGACTTGGTCTTTCATCAGTGCGATAAGCGGAGTGATAACGATGCATAAGCCATCCATTGCTAAGGTCGGCACTTGAAATGTAAGCGATTTTCCGCCGCCGGTCGGCATCAGGCCGAGCGTGTCGTTGCCTTCGTAAATTGAGGTAATGATTTCTTCTTGCAGGGAGCGGAAGTTGTCGTAGCCCCAGTATTGTTTTAATATTTCGTGGAAATCGGACATTCAAATTACGTGGCGCGAACGATTGATTATCTCTTTCAATTTTTGAACCCG
>JAISWY010000415.1 GCA_031270925.1 Candidatus Symbiothrix sp. | reverse complement strand
TTCTTTCGGAATGATAATTTCTTCGTCTTTCATTTTCGATCCCATTTAAAGTATTGTTCTTGAATCAGTTTACGTGTTCGAGAGAGTATCATTTTGATATTTCCGCGTTGCAATCCGGTTTGTTTTGCGATGGCTTCATTGGATAAATCGTTCCAGTATTTCAATTCCACGACTTGCTTTTGTTTCGCCGGCAATTGATTGACTATCCGTTGGATTTTTTCCAATTCATCGCGCTGTTCGATTTGCTTTTCGCTCGATTGGACGCCGATTTGCAGCATTTCGGTCGGAATGATTTCCGGTTTCGTTTTCCGCAAAAAATCCAAACAGAGATTCTTAATCATTGTAATCGAGAAACTTTCCGGATTTTGAATGGATTGCGCATCGTGTCGCAACAACCATAACTTGATGTAACATTCTTGTAGCAAATCTTCCGCATCTTCCTGATTTTCAACCAAACGAAAAGCCATTCGGTAAAGGGAAACGTGTAGCGGAAGAAATATTTGTTTGAATGTTGCGGCGTCCATCCGTCAATCTTTTTTCGAGATTTTTATTTGTGTTTTTTCAGCCAATTCCTGTACATCCGAAAGTTTGATTTTACCTTTGATGCGGATAACGGCCGAATCGTCATTGTCGGAAACCACAGCCAGCAATAACTCTTTCACTAAATCGTCGTCCTGCCGGATAAACATTCGTACATTGTTGTCCTTGTCTTTTACCTGTAGCAAAGTCGAATATTCGCCGTCGTCGTGCAAACTCGCGATTTGCCGGTTGATTTTGTCGCAACGATTTTTCGGACAATCGCTAATGGAAAAAAATTCAACGCTTTTAATCCCTTTCAACGCAGGTAATTCGTCGAACGCGCCGAGCATTTGCGCAAAAAACATCCCGAACGAGCCGACCGACAATGTGGTTACATCGTCATTATCCGCCAGAGCCGATAAGATTTGCTGATTCGAATTTTGCCGACAAGTAGTGGCACATGAAGAAACACACAAAGCCGTTAGTACCACAAGAGATAACATCATTTTTTTCATGATTTTCATTTTTTTTAATTAATAATTTTGAAAACTCCTTTTGTAATAGAAGACGGAAATGCGTTATGAAAGGTAACAAAATATTGTTATTTTTTTCGAAAAGGTGGTTTTACGACCTGCGCCTCAATATTTTTTTCGCGGATACGGATGAAAATCGGCGTTCCGATGGCCGTATATTCAGGTTTCACATAACCGTTGCCGATGGCTTTTTTCGTATAAGGCGAAATCGAACCGGATGTAACTTCGCCGATTTTTTCTCCTTCGGCGTTCACTATTTCATATCCGTGGCGAGCGATGCCTTTGCCGACCATTTCAAAACCAACTAATTTTTTGGGCGAGCCATTCTGTTTTTCCGCTTCCAAAATCGGACGGGAAATGAAATTGTTGCCTTCCGTAAATTTGGTTATCCATCCCAAACCAGCTTGCAGGGACGAAGTGGTATCGTTCAATTCGTTGCCATACAAGGGAAAACCGGCTTCCAAACGTAAAGTGTCGCGTGCACCCAAGCCAACCGGTTTGATTCCAAATTCGGCTCCGGCTTCAAAGATCGCATTCCAGATTTGTTCGGAATATTGCGGATAGAAATACAATTCAAAGCCGCCACAACCCGTATAGCCGGTGCTGGAGATGATAACATTGTCGATTCCGGCGATTTTTCCTGTAACGAATGTATAATGAGGTATAGCGGATAAGTCGATTTCCGTCAATTTTTGCAAGGTTTTTTGTGCCAGCGGCCCTTGAATCGCTAATTGCGCCATATTATCGGAAGCGTTTTCCAAGTCGGCGCCTTCGGTGTTGTTTTTCACGCACCAGTTCCAATCCTTTTCAATGTTGGAAGCGTTTACCACAAGCATATATTTTTCCGGTTCGTAATAATAAACCAGCAAATCGTCGATAATCCCGCCGTTTTCGTTCGGAAAGCAGGAATATTGCACTTTGCCGACCGGTATGGCGGCCACATCGTTGGATGTAATTTTCTGCACAAAATCTTTGGCTTTCGGCCCTTTGATCCAAAATTCGCCCATGTGCGAAACATCAAACACGCCGACGCCTTCGACTACCGTATTATGTTCGTCGATGATTCCGGAATACTCAACAGGCATATCGTAGCCTGCAAATTCGTGCATTTTTGCGCCCAGTGCATAATGGATTTTTGTGAATGGAGTTTGTTTCATTTGATTTTTAATTTGGCGCAAAATTAGATGAAAAACCTCAGTTTTCCAAACGACTGAGATAAAAAACAGGGCAACGCTTGAAGTCTATTTACTTCAAACTATTTTAATAAATTTTATTTCCGACAGGAATTTACATTGTGAAGACCTTCTATGGCAGCCGGAAAGTTATCAACAAATAAGCGACTTATCAACAATTATCCCTATATTTTCAAAAAATAATAAAAAATCTCGGATTAATTTCATTACTTTTGCACTTCAAAAAATAACAAAAATATGGGGAAAATTACTGCTTTAGCAAATCAAAAAGGTGGTGTGGGGAAAACTACCACAACGATAAATTTGGCCGCTTCGTTGGCCGCTTTGGATAAGAAAGTGTTGATTATCGACGCCGATCCGCAGGCGAACGCTTCTTCCGGTTTGGGAATTGATATTAAGAAAATCAAAAATTCGATTTACGAATGTATCGTCGATAAGGCGGAACCGACAGAGGCGATTGTGCCAACCGATGTGCCGAACCTCTTCATCATGCCCTCGCATATTGATTTGGTAGGCGCCGAAATCGAAATGCTTTCACTTGATAATCGCGAAAAGGTGTTGAAAGGCATTCTGAATACGCTAAAAGACCAGTACGATTTTATTTTGATTGATTGTTCGCCGTCCTTGGGTTTGATTACGGTCAATGCGCTCACGGCCGCCGATTCGGTCATCATTCCTGTACAATGTGAATATTTTGCCTTGGAAGGAATTGGTAAATTGCTGAATACCATTAAAATAATCAAATCGAAATTGAATACGGATTTGGAAATCGAAGGATTTGTACTTACGATGTACGACGCCCGCTTGCGTTTGGCGAATCAGATTTACGAAGAAGTAAAAGGACATTTCGGCGATCTGGTGTTTCAAACCGTTATCCAACGCAATGTAAAAATCAGCGAAGCGCCCAGCTACGGTCAGCCGATTCTGCTTTATGACCCTGAGTCAAAAGGCTCGCTGAACCACATGCATCTTGCGCAGGAAATTATCGACAAGAACAAATAAAATGGCAAAACAAGTTAAAGCCGCATTAGGCAAGGGTTTAGGAGCCCTGATAACGATGGACGAACCCGAAGCTGTCGGTTCGTCGTCGATTAGCGAAATCGAATTAACGAAAATCATAACCAATCCCAATCAGCCGCGCAAGGAATTTGAAGAAGAGGCCTTGAACGAATTGGCCGATTCCATTAAAATGCATGGTCTGGTGCAGCCGATTACCGTGCGCGAAACGGACGACGACTGCTACCAGATTATTTCAGGTGAACGGCGTTTCCGCGCCTCTCTGATAGCCGGCCTGACCACGATTCCGGCTTACATCAAAAAAACTTCCGATGAAAATATGGCCGAAATGGCGTTGATTGAAAATATCCAACGCGAAGATCTGAACGCTATTGAAATCGCGCTCGCTTTCCAAACGT
>JAISWY010000408.1 GCA_031270925.1 Candidatus Symbiothrix sp. | reverse complement strand
AAAGAAAATCTCGTTTATCCGAATCTTTCTCGGCTCGTTTCTTTTCCCTTTGATATTCAGCGGATTAATTGAAATCGGGCAGGAATCTTTAACGCTTACCCGTAGCGGCGATTGGATGGATTTTTTGTTTGACGGCATCGGAACTTCCGTTGGATTACTTGCCTGTTGGCTTTATAACAGGAAAATTTAAAACGCTTGCATCTCACACAATTTACTATAATACCCATTCAAAGCCAAAAGTTCATTATGCGTGCCGCGCTCCACAATGCGCCCTTCGTGCATTACACAAATCAAATCGGCGTTTTTGATGGTCGAGAGGCGGTGGGCGATGACTAAAGTAGTGCGGTTCTTCATCAAATTCTCCAAAGCATCCTGAACCAAGCGTTCCGATTCGGTATCCAAAGCGGAAGTGGCTTCGTCTAAAATCAGAATTGGCGGGTTTTTCAATACGGCGCGAGCGATGCTGATGCGTTGCCGCTGTCCGCCGGAGAGTTTGCAACCGCGATCGCCGATATTGGTCTCAAACCCATTTTCCGAAGAGAGGATAAATTCGTAGGCATTAGCGATTTTCGCGGCTTCCGTAACTTGTTCCAAAGTTGCGTGTTCTACTCCGAAAGCGATGTTATTGAAAAATGTATCGTTGAAAAGAATGGCTTCTTGATTGACGATTCCCATTAATTTCCTTACATCGTGAACTTTGGCATCGCGAATGTCGATACCGTCTATCGTAATTTTTCCTTTTTGAACATCGTAAAAACGGGGAAGCAGATCGGCCATCGTGGATTTTCCCGAACCCGATTGCCCGACCAAAGCCACGGTTCTTCCTTTCGGAATTTCCAAATCCACGTTTTCAATAACCCAGTTCTCGCGGTAACGGAACCGGATTGTTTCGTATTTAATTTCTTGATTGAAAGCGATTTCTTTCGGCTCTTCAGGATCTTTAATCACATTTTCGGCTTTCAGGATTCTATCGACCCTATCCATCGAAGCCAAACCTTTCTGGATGGAATAAACCGATTTGGCCAATTCTTTCGCCGGATTGATAATCATATAAAACAGAACGATATAGTACATAAATCCCGCCGCATCAATCGTACTGTTTTCGGCCAAAATCAGCGAACCGCCATACCACAAAACGATAGCAATAATCAGCGTTCCCAACAACTCGCTGACCGGATGCGCCAACTGCTGCCGGCGAAAAATGCGACCGGTAGTGCGCCGAAACGTTTCATTCCCTTTATGAAAACGGTTGGAAATTTTCTGTTCGGCATTGAAAGCCTTGATGATACGCAATCCGCCAAGCGTTTCTTCCACTTGCGACATCAGCGAACCCCACTGTCTCTGCCCTTCGGCCGATCGCTGTTTCAACTTTTTCCCAATCGCTCCCGTGATGTAAGCGCCGAAAGGCAACATAATCAGCGCAAAAACAGTCAGTTGCCAACTCAAAATTAACATCCCCGTAAGAAAGACAATAATTTGAATCGGATTTTTGAACAGCATATCTAAGGACGTCATAATAGAATTTTCAATTTCGCCCACATCGCCCGAAATCCGCGCCAGAATATCGCCCTTCCGTTCTTCCGAAAAGAAACCCAAAGGCAAAGAAATGATTTTATCGTTGATTTGATTGCGAATATCGCGCACAACGCCTGTCCGCAAAGGAATCATAAAATAAGAAGCCAGATACATCGTTCCCACACGAAGAATGGTAGTAACAATCAGATATACTCCCGACATCAGCAGCACAAACGGAGCGCCTTTCGCCTGCATGGTTTCCGAAATCCAGACATACAGGTTATTCTCTAAAACATCTAAAATGTTACGCCACCAATCGACCGAAAAAAATGAATAATCAATCGTCTGGTAACTCGTGTAAGATGTCGTATCCGTTTGGAATATAATGTTTAATATCGGCATAATGCTGTAAAACGATGCCACAACCAGCAACGAGGTGAATATCGTCATCACAATATGCAGAACCAAATAATGAGAATAGGGCGAAACATAACGTTTCAGTAATAGGAAAAAATCTTTCATTGATTGGATGTTTTTACAAAACGGGGCGCAAGTTACAATTTTTAAATGAATTAGAATACATTTTGAGCGAAATTTATACATAAATATTTTTTGAAAAGTTAAATTTTCAAAAATAAAACAAAGCAATTAAACTTTTCCCGATTAAACTTGTCTCTATTGGCAGGTTTAATTTTTTTTCAGGCATTATGATTAACAAGCAAATTTTGTGGGGATTTTCTTTTTTTCTCTTCTCTTCAACTGTCTTCGGACAAAGTATCATTACCGGTACTATTTTAGATAAGGCTGATAAAAAGCCGGTTATCGCAGGGAGTGTCGGTCTTTTACAGCGCAGAGACAGCGTGTCGGTTACGGGCGCAATCAGTAACGCCGACGGTAAGTTTTCAATCAAAAACGTAAAGGAAGGAAATTACATCCTCAAAATCACGTATTTAGGTTATAATACTTTAACTAAAAACATTAGCGTAAAAGCGAATGAAGAGGTGAATGCAGGTCGTATCTATCTGGAAACCAACGACATCCTCTTGCAGGAAATGGTGGTGGAAGGCAAAAAGCCCGAAATCATCGTCAAAAACGATACGCTCGAATACGATGCCGGTTCGTATAAAGTTACCGAAAACGCAGTGGTAGAAGATTTGCTCAAAAAACTGCCCGGCGTGGAGGTCGATAAAGATGGGAAAATCACGGCCAACGGTAAGGAAGTGAAGAAATTCAAAGTCGATGGAAAAGATTTTTTCTCCGACGATCCGACGGTGGCATCTAAAAATTTGCCCGTAGAAATGATTGATAAACTGCAAGTGATTGATGAAAAGTCGGATATGTCGCGGATGACAGGCTTCGACGATGGCGAAGAAACCACTATCATCAATATAACTATTCGTCCGGGCATGAAAAAAGGAACCATGGGAAATGCGATGGCAGGCTTGGGACGCGACATCAACATTGATACCGATTTGCGCTATCAGGGAGGCGCTTTCGTCAATCACATGCAAGACAATACGCGCTACACCTTAATATTCGGAAGCAACAACAATAACAATATGGGCGCCGGAGACTTGGGCGCCGGTCGTTTCGGAGGCATGCGTATGCGGCGCGGCGGCGGTGGCGGAAGCGGCATCACAACTTCCAACGTGCTAATGTTGAACATGAATAAAGAGTTTTCGCCGACTTTCAATTTTAACGGCGACTTGCGTGTAACGGGCAACGACCGGTTCTCGGAAAGCAAACGCGAAAGCGTTACTTATCGGAACGGCGACAAACGACAAAAAGACAATTCGACATCGACCAACAATTATACTTCCAATAATGTCGCAGCCAACTTTACATTGGAATGGAAACCCGATTCGATGAATACTTTAACCATCCGTCCGAGCATCGGTTTCAACAACAGCCACAGCGATGAAAACGGCCGGTCGGATCGTTATAATCTGATGTCCGATATTTTTGACGCCGATAGCTTGGGCAATGCAATCTTTAATTCCACTTCCAAGGCTTATACCAAAGGCAGCGGTTACGATTTGGGCGCCACATTGGATTACGCCCACAAGTTCAGCAAGCCCGGTCGCGTATTCAGCATCAATGTACAAGGCCGCTACAACAGCAGTAATTCTATGGAGTGGTCGGAAACCGTATACGATAACCCGACACAACTCTATACCAACCGCACCGAACACAACGAAAATCGCGACTATACGGCAAGTTATCGCACCACGCTTTCGTTTGTCGAACCCTTGTGGACGAATGTTTTCCTGCAAGCTTCGTATCGCGTAGCGTATAACGATACAAAAGGCATCAACAGCACGTTCGACCTGCTGACCAATCCCGGTTATGCCAATCGGGTGGATAGTTTGAGCCGCTCGACGGTGCGTAATTCGCTTACCCAACGCTTGGGCTTGAGTTTGAAGTTCGTTCGTCCGAAATACAATTATACCATCGGCTTGAATATAGATCCTTCGCGCTCCGATAACCGCACCTATCAACCCTATAAAGATCAGGCATTGGAACTGCTTTATACCGAAGGCATACGTTTGGAAAATGTGATAGGCGATTCGCTCTATTCGTCTATCCCTCAGTCGATTATCAATTTGTCGCCGACACTCAACTTTAATTACGTTTTCGGACAACGCAGCAATTTGCGTATCAATTACGATGGCGAAACCAATCAACCCTCGGCTTCCCAACTGCGCGATTATACCGATATGAGCAGTCCGACGAATTGGGTCAAAGGTAATCCCAAGCTGAAACCGGGATATTCCAATACATTGCGGGCAAGATTTCAAAAATACATTCCCGAATCGCAACTGATGTATAACTTCGACATCAACGGGGGCTTCTCAATTAATGATATTACCTCTACGACCGAATGGCAAGGCGACAGCATCCGCACCACTTCGTATGACAATATCAACGGCAACTGGAACATCAGCCTGCGGGGAATGTTCAATCAACCTTTGAAAAATAAAAAGTTTTCGGTGTCGAACTTCGTCAATTTCCGGTTGACGAATCAGAACAGTTATATCGTCGATGAGTTGTTCTATCAGGTAACCAATACGATGAAAACTTACAATGTGAACGACCGTGCAAGTTTCAACTACCGCTCCGATTTGTTCGACATCGGTTTGGATTTGTCGGCAGGCTACACCAACATCGCTTCTTCTATTCGCACGACCGATAATAAAGAAACATTAAACTTGGGAATAGGTGCAAACACCACTTGGTACTTGCCGTATAATTGGACAATCGACAGCAACATCAATTATACCCGTCGCAGCGGTTCGTTTGCAGAATACAATATCCCCGAAACGATGTGGAATGCAGCCGTTACCAAGCAACTCTTTAACAAACGTTATGGTACCGGTTCGTTGAAGTTACAGATATACGACATCTTGCAAAACCGCAGCAATATATCGGCTTCTACCACAACCAACGGTTACAGCATCTCACAATCCAACATCATTCCAAGTTACGTAATGTGCAGCTTCATCTACAAATTTACGGTTTTCCCGAAATCGAATGCCGCTACGGAAGATGATTTTCGTCCGCGTTTCCGGGGGGATGGGCCTCCTCGCGAGGGCGGCGGCCGGCCAATGTTTTAAAAAATATCTCAGAGCATCGGAATTGTTGCAATCGCTTTTCCCGAACAATGAACAAATTTTGTCGGCGTATGGGGACACCTGCAAAATCCTGTGTTTAACTGTCCCGTCATGTCGACCAAGGGAGCGAAGCGACAGACCGAAGGTCTGAATATACATACCCCCCAATGAAGCGAAGCGATTGGGGGATTGGGGGAGAGAGAAATAAGCACTCTCCAATCAACCCCGAAGTGGGTTGAATATATCTATTAACAAGTTGATTAATCGGGCTAAGATAGTGATTTATTTCGGATATTCAACCCTGCGGGTTGAGGTGGTCGATGTATTTCTCGCACCCCCCAATCGCTTCGCTTCATTGGGGGAATTCTATGTTTCAATCCAAATTATTTCACATAAAAAATGTTAATATTTAAGCACTTTTTTTGTCCAATTGATTTTTATAATCAACTTGATA
>JAISWY010000387.1 GCA_031270925.1 Candidatus Symbiothrix sp. | reverse complement strand
AAATTCTGTATCAAACAATGAAATTCTCATTATTTTTTCTTTGAATAATTGTCCCATCGTTTCTTGCTTTTGCCGGTAAATACGGACATAACCATAATCGGTTGTTCGTTTAGCCTTGCTTAATTCCTGATCAAAAATATTTTTCAAAAACGATAGCAACTTCAATTGCCGTTCGGCATAGGACTGCCCTGTGTACCATGATTTCGACAATTTTTCAAGATATGCCCTATCGTCTTTGTCCAAACGGATTACCTCATCAACAGCCGCATCCAAAGTATCATAATCATTTACAAATATAATGGATTCCTTATTAAAATCTAAATGTATGTCAGGATTTCCCCAATAGACAGGCATTGAATTTACAATCATCGGTCCTATTAATTTTTCGGTTGTATAACCTGATTGCGAACTGTTTTCAAAAGCAATAGTAATTTTGTAATCTTTGATAAAATCTATTTTGTCGGTAACAGGACTGCCGATATTATTCAGATAGCGTCCGCCGGAATCCACTTTCTTGTATTTTGAAAGTTTTTTGAAAAAAGTTTCCCTGACAGGATCCGACCATTTCCAGTTTGAATATACAAAATTACAAAACTTTCTATTCAACGCTTTGTCCGGGTCAATTGGTTTATTTTCAACTTTTTCAAAACCTGAAATTACAAAAAGCGGATGACGAAGATAACGGTCGCCTGCATTCAAATGTTGAAAAGCAATAGCATAATCACAAAGATTGAAATCAGGCTCTATATTTTCGCCGGAGTAAAATATTTTAATGCAATTTCTGTATTTCAAATGATTATAATCAAAAACAGAAAAGAACAGATAATCCGGATTATTGTCGATAACTACAACATATTCCTGTCTGAGAAGTTCGATAATAAAATTGCTCTCAATATCAAAACCTTGCCAAAAATCTTCAAAATATATTTTTATTCGTTTCATTAGGAATTTTTCATATGAAAATCGTAATCTAGTTGCTCAACGCTCCGAAAACCGCTACCTGATCCATCAAGGCCCGGTAATCCTGTGGCGATTCCGTTATAAAAGGTTGCAACCGGTGATAGTTGGCAAACATCTCTTCGCTTATCCGTTCTATGTTACTCCATTCACTCATAAATATCCTTTCACAATTTGTTTCTTAATTACATATTATATGTTTGCAAAAATAATACTTATTTTTGTTTTTTCACAAAGTATTTATGACAATTTCTGCTTTTTTTAATCAGTTAAAGTAGAACTATGTAACTTTTTCAATAAAATAGCCTTGTCGATATTCATGAAATAACCTTTCAAACGGGCTGAAAGCCCTTGGGGTGCATTTCCGAAATTGGGTAAAAACAAAGATTCAATCCTGCAACAATTCCATCAATATAGCCAGACCATTATTGCAAGCCCGCAAAATATTATTCTCGCGATTTTTAGAAAATTGAAACTTTCGAGAAACAATCAAATCCCGATAAGCAACGGCAATCCAAACCGTGCCGACAGGTTTTTCAGGCGTTCCACCATCAGGACCGGCGATTCCGGTAGTGGCAATGGCGCAATCGGAGTGGAAAATGTTTTGAGCGCCACGCACCATTTGTTCGGCTACTTCACAACTTACGGCTCCGTATTGGTTTATATCCCAAAGGTTTACATTCAAAATATCAGATTTCGCATCGTTGGAATACGACACTACCCCACCTTTGAAATATTGCGAACAACCGGGAATGGCCGTAAATAAGGACGCTAATTTTCCACCGGTGCAACTTTCGGCTACGCTCAATGTTAATCCGTTTTGTTTCAAAATTTTATCCAATATCAATTCGGGACTTTCTTCATTTTCCGAAACAACATTGCCGTCTAAAAGTGCGAGCAGTTTTTCGCGTTGTCCGGCCATCTCAAACGCTAACGATTCGGCGTCGGCGCTTCGTCCGGTCAAGCGTAAGCGAATCAAGCCCGAAGTGGGCAAGTAGGCTAATTTGATATGTGCGGGCAATTCGTTTTCAAATTCCTCCAAGCACATGGCTAACAGCGATTCGGTATAATTTTTTACCCAAAATGTTTGATGCCGAATCGCATCGGAAATCGTAAAATATTCCTGCAATCGCGGAATAATTTCAGTCGTCATCGCCCATTTCATCTCGTAAGGAACACCGGGCATCGATACCAAAATCTTACCGGCGCGTTCAAACCATGTAATCGGCGCTGTTCCCATTTGATTTTGAATGACGACGGCTTTTTCGGGAACGTAAGCTTGCCTTCGTGTTAATTCGTTTAATGTTTTACTTAAACCGGCGAAAACATTTTCGATGGTTTGCAAAATTGTCTCATCAAAAACCAAGCGAGTATCAAAGTATTTGCAAAGCGTTTTTTGGGTAATATCATCTTTTGTGGGGCCAATTCCGCCCGTTACCAAAATGATGGACGCGCGGGAAAAAGCGCGGTCGAAAGCATCCAAAATATCGGCTTCGTTGTCGCCAACGGTAGTTTTGTAACGTACATCCAAGCCAACTTTATTTAATTCGGTCGCCATCCATGCCGAATTGGTGTCGATGACTTGGCCGATCAGCAATTCGTCACCGATGGTAATGATCTCAACGTTTAACATGAAAGTATTTCGCTCTTAATCCATTAAATATCAACACAAAACCTACAATAATAAACGGAACGCTCAACCATTGTCCCATATCCAAAGCCCAACTGCTTTCGAACGATTCCTGCACATTTTTGAAAAATTCCACAAAAAAGCGCGAGAGGAAAATACCAATCAAAAATACGCCGAAAATCAATCCGGGATATTGATAATCTTTTTGTTTCCAGTACATCCAAAGACATAACAGCGCGGTAAGAATATAGAAAAACGCCTCATATAATTGCGTGGGATGGCAGGGCAAGGCATCGATGGGCGGTAAATACCAACTACGGTCGTTCACGAAGCAAAATCCCCAAGGCATGGAAGTAGGATGTCCGTAAATTTCGGAATTCATCAAATTACCCAGACGAATCAGCGCGGCGACCAAGCCCACAGGAACGACTAAACGGTCGAACGTCCACAACATACTCTTGTGTGTAACTTTTTTCGAGAATATCCAAACCGCAATCGCGATGCCCAACGTGCCGCCGTGACTTGCCAAACCGCCTTCCCAAATCTTGATTAAGTCGATGGGATGCGCCAAATACGGATTGTAATATTTGAACGTGATGCCGAGCCATTCAACCGGTTGCGCCAAAGGTTCCCAAGCGTAAAACAAACAATGCCCCAAACGGGCGCCGACTGTTGCCGAAATCAGAACATAAAGGAATAATTTGTCGTACCACGATTCATCCAATTTCTCATTTTTCCAAATTTTTTGGACAAGCCAAGCGCCCAAAGCAAAACCGACGGCAAAAGCGATGCCGTACCAGCGAACTTCATGTCCCCAACCCGGAATGTGAAACGCCGTAGGATCGGCCGTCCAAGTGATATACGAATGCATATTTTATTTTTATTTAATTTTTACGCCGCAAATTTACATAAATTTCTTTATCTTTACGTATTTTCGAAGCGTTTGTATCGCCAATTTTTCCATCACGGTATAACCTTCCTTGCTGGGATGAACGCCATCGTAAGACAAATTTTGGGGTAATCCGCCCTGTTCGTCCACCATAGCTGCATAATAATCGATGTAGGGAATCGAATTTTTTTCCGCGTAAGTTTTAAGCATTTCGTTCAATTTCTTAATATCTTCGACGGGACGTAATTCGGGACGCCATTTATATTGATAAGCCGGCAAAACGGAACAAATAATCGGTCGAATGCGGTTGATTTTCGCCAATTCGCACATCGATTTAAAATTAAGCAAAATATTTTCGAGTGAAATTTTCCCATTGTTCAGAGCTATATCGTTGGTTCCGGCCAAAATAACTACCACTTTGGGCTTCAGAGCAACCACGTCGGCTTGGAAACGCACCAACATTTGACCGGTGGTTTGTCCGCTGACGCCTCGCCCCACAAAACCGTTGTCGTTGAAAAATTCGGGATGATCGCGGTACCAGCCCCAAGTAATCGAATTGCCGAGGAAAACCGCTTCAACCGGCGCTTTGACCGTGTCGTTGGCCGCAGCATAACAACCGAAGCAAGCCCAATCGCTTTCCTGTTTTTCTTTTTGCTGTTTGTCGCGGAAATGTTTTTCCAACTGCTTATATGTTTCCCCGCCGACAGTAAGCGTGAGCGAATCGGTGTTTTGTTGTGCAAAAACAGGCCAACCGAGAGCCGTGCATAAAAAGAATAATTGAATTTTTTTCATGATATCTAAATAAATTGATTGAAAATCGTTGTATCGCCTGCAAATTTACTTGTTTTTTCTCGTTCGTGCAAGGCACAAAAAAAGGTTGTCATCCCGACAACCAATCTTCATTGTTAACCTTAAATCTAATACCATGAAAAACACAGTGCAAAGATATAGGTTTTTATGTTATAAAACATAATTATTCAGCATAAATTTTCCACATTTAACTAAGTTTAACATTTAAAGGGCTACAAAGGCCGTTTTAAACATCTTTTACATTATCCATTTGAATGGAATGGTCAAAAAAAAGAGAGATTGTTCGAAAACAATCTCTCTCGGATACTGATACCGGTACTTGAATTATCGAATAAACAACAATTCGCGATACTTTGGCAATGTCCACAATTCGTCATCGACAATCAATTCCAATTTATCCACTTCGTAGCGGACAATATCGAAATAAGGAATCACTTTGTCGTGGTAAGCGATGGCTTTTGCACGTTCGTCGTCGATTTTGTTGGCCACTTTGCGAGCTTCAACCAATTCTTCCACTTTGGTTTTGATGGTTGCAATGCGTTCCGAGATTTCTTCGATAGTCGCCGTGTCGTGAGCCGATAGTTTGGCGGCTTTTTCCTTGTCATACACTTGGTAAATCTTATAGACATTATCCAACAAAGCCGATTGGTACTTTGTAGCTACCGGAATGATGTGGTTCAGAATCAAGTCGCCTAATACACGCGCTTCGATTTGGATTTTCTTCGTGTAAGTTTCCCATTTTACTTCGTTGCGGGCGTGCAATTCGCGTTCGCTGAATACGCCGATGCTTTCAAACAGTTTGATCGTTTCCGAAGTGGTGTAGGCGTCGTAGATAACCGGAACGCTCGTTTCGCAATCCAAAGCGCGATTGGCAGCTTCGGTTTTCCATTCGTCGCAGTAACCGTTACCATCGAAGCGGATGGCTTTCGATTCTTTGATGTATTGTTTGATAACTTCAAACAGGGCTTTTTCTTGCGATGCGCCGGCTGCGATTTTGGCATCGACCGTTTTCTTAAATTCAACTAATTGAGCGGCTACGATGGAGTTCAACGTGAGCATGGCCGATGCACAGTTTGCCGACGAACCTACGGCGCGGAACTCGAAGCGGTTGCCCGTGAAAGCGAACGGCGATGTACGGTTGCGGTCGGTATTGTCCAACAATACTTCGGGAATTTTGGCGATTCCGAGCGACATTCCTTTTTTCGGGTCCATCACGATGGCTTGTTCGCTCGTGCTGGCTTCCAATTTATCCAATACGGCCGATATTTGCGAGCCTAAAAATACGGAAATGATAGCGGGAGGAGCTTCGTTGGCGCCCAAGCGGTGTGCATTTTGCGCCGTCATAATCGAAGCTTTCAATAAAGCATTGTTTTTATAAACCGCCAATAAAATATTGACTACGAACGTGATGAATTGCAGGTTTTCTTCCGGTGTTTTGCCCGGCGTTAATAAACCTACGCCCGTGTCGGTTCCCAACGACCAGTTATTGTGTTTTCCCGAACCGTTGATGCCGGCAAACGGTTTTTCGTGCAACAACAAACGGAATCCGTGACGACGAGCCACTTTTTTCATAATCGACATGATTAACAAGTTTTGATCGACCGCCAAGTTGGTTTCGCCGAAAATCGGAGCCAATTCAAACTGGTTGGGAGCAACCTCGTTGTGGCGTGTTTTCAAAGGAATACCATATTTATATCCTTCAAATTCGATGTCTTTCATATAAGCTTGAACGCGAGTCGGAACCGAACCGAAATAATGATCTTCCAACTGTTGATTTTTCGCCGATTCGTGTCCCAAAAGGGTGCGGCCGGTCAAAACCAAGTCGGGGCGAACGGCATACAAACCGTCGTCCACCAAGAAATATTCCTGTTCCCAACCCAAATACGAAAATACTTTTTTCACGTTCGAATCGAAATAGTGGCAAACTTCGGTAGCCGCCTTATCTACAGCGTTTAACGATTTCAAAAGAGGAGTCTTATAATCTAACGCTTCACCTGTGTAAGAAATGAAAACGGTAGGGATACAAAGCGTATCACCGACGATAAATGCAGGTGAAGAAGGATCCCAAGCCGTATAACCGCGAGCTTCGAATGTATTACGGATACCGCCGCTGGGGAACGAAGAAGCATCCGGTTCGGCTTGTGCGAGCAATTTACCCGAAAATTCTTCGATAATGGGACTGCCCGGAGCGCTGGAATATTCGATGAAAGAGTCATGTTTTTCAGCCGTACCTTCGGTTAGCGGTTGGAACCAGTGTGTGTAATGCGTTGCGCCGTTTTCGATTGCCCATGTTTTCATGCCGGAAGCGACGCTGTCGGCCAATTCGCGTTTCAAGGTTTCGCCTTTTTCGATAACGCCGGTCAATGCTTTTACCGTATCTTTGGGCAGGTATTTCGCCCATTGCGCTTTGTTAAACACATACGTTCCGTAATAATCGGAGGTTAATGCGGCCGGAGCCGACACTGCGGCGGCTTTCTTTTGGAAAGCGGCTTCTACTGCTTTAAATCTTAAATTCGACATAAAAAATTTGTTTTTAATATAAATGATTCGATGTTATTTTGATAGAAAATTCACTTTTTTCGTAAATTTTTGCAAAGGTAAGAATAATTTTTGAATCTAAAATTATTTTATGAGAAAAAATTATTTTTTCATATCTTTCTTCGTAATTATTCAGCCTTGGCAATAAAAAAATCTCAAAAAAAGATTTAGTCTTTTTCCTTTTTATCCCCATTAATGATTAACATATATATATAAAACACCAAATTATAGGGATTGCACACTCTTTTTCTCCGTTATACCTTTGTAGCGATAAAAATAAAGAATGCATGAGTAAAATTGGAATTTTCTACGGTTCATCCGGTGGCAATACTGAAGGAGTTGCCAAAAACATCGCAAAAAAATTAGGCCTTGGCGCCGGCGACATTTACGACGTCTGCAAAGCCAGTGCAAGTGATTTAACCGCCTACGACATGTTGCTGTTCGGCTCTTCCACATGGGGACTGGGCGATTTGCAAGACGATTGGGAGGGCTTTATCAATACGGTAGCTTCGGCCGATTTGTCCGGTAAAAAAATAGCCCTTTTCGGGTGCGGCGATTCATCGTCCTATCCCGATACGTTTTGCGACGCTATCGGAAAAATCTATCAAGTGGTCAAGGACAAAGCAACCGTCACCGGTTTTACGGATACGACGGGTTATTCATTTGACGACTCCGAATCCGTCGTAAACAATCAGTTTGTCGGTCTGGCACTCGACGAGGACAACGAAAGCAACCTGACGGAAGAACGCATTGACAGATGGATCGAAATAATAAAATCAGCCATCTGAGATGATGCGGATTTTCACTTGCAAGAGCTGTTCGAGAATACATCTTGAAATTGGAAATACACAAATCCATTTCAATTCTCCTCATTGCTTACGGAAGTACTTGAAAACTCTTGATTCGATTGATGTGGTTTATTTTGCCGCTATCAATCGAGCCAAGGGACTGGAAAAAGTGATTATTCTTCCGCTTGATAACAATGGAAGCGTTCATTTAGGTTTTACCGTTCGAGAGTTTGAGGATTTGAAGGCAATCATCCGTAATTATTTATCGGGAGAGAAGAGACAGGAAGACAGGTTTATTGGCTTGGATAAATTTAATGTGGTAAGTTTGAACTGAACGCTCCGGGAATGATGCAGGATGCAGGAATGTTTGAATGAGTTAGAAATTGTAAATGAATAAACATATAAAATAAAAAGCAAAATGAATACACAAATTAAAACCGCCATTTATTGGCTTCTGTTGGGAGTATGTTTCCTGACGCACACCTTATTCCATATATACGGACTGTTCTACGGCGTGGACATCCGTCTGCCCGATACGACGGGAAGCGAAGTGCCGCTGTTTGACCAAGTCTTCAACACTGTGATTTTCACTCTTACTTTTCTGATAGCGTTGCTGTCGGTAAATCTTTCGGGCAGGGGCTTCCGGTGGTTTTCGCTGGTATGGAGCGTATTGTTTTTACTGCTCAACCTCGCTCATCTGGCGGAGGCGGCATTTGTCGAAAAATTCGACCTTTCGCAGGTTTGCCTGTTGAGTTTCGTTTTGGTTGTGAATGGAATGCTGATCGTTACGTTGTGGAAGAGTTTGAGACCGGCTAGTAAATCCGTTTAACAGACGTTAAAAACGTTCTTTGATATATTGGTTTACACGTTTTACGGCAATAAAAAAGCGTGTAAACCGATTACAAAGGATATAAAAACGCTTTTGACAGGTAAAAATAACATAAAGATATGTCGAAAAGAAAATTCAACAAACGCGCCGTAGCATCGGTGATACTGTTTATCACGTTTATCCTCATGCCTGTTTCAGGGAAAATGATACA
>JAISWY010000379.1 GCA_031270925.1 Candidatus Symbiothrix sp. | reverse complement strand
AAGCGCGTTTTGCCGCCTATTTCTTTTATGAGCAAACCGCTAATGCTTGGGCAGACCTAAGCCCGGTTCCACAAGCAACCGACATTTACGAAGTTACAGCGCCCGAAGGAACATGGACGAATGTTATTTTCTGCCGTATGAACAACACGACAACAGAAAATAACTGGGATAACAAGTGGAATCAAACCAACGATCTTACTTGGGATGGCACATTAAACCTCTATACAATTGCAGAAGACGCGTGGAGTAATGGCGATGGCGTGTGGAGTGCCTACGGTGTGACAGTACCTTCGATTAGTTTGAATGTTCCCGCGCAAGTATTTATTGATGAAACAATTACGCTACAGGCCAACGCCGTCAATGTAAACAATCCGGTTATCGCTTATTCCGTAAAAATTCCGGGAAGCAATTCGTATATAAGCGCAACTTCTCCCTATCTGCCGGCAACGACAGGTAGCTATACTTTCAAGGCGGAAGTTTCCGAAAGCGGTAACGCCACGATTCTGGCTTCTTCCGACGAAAAGGAAGTAATCGTGAAGGCGGTACCCTCCCCGATTACTATACGTATAAAAATTCCGAACGAATGGACAACCGTGTTTTTCTACTATTGGACAATCGGCGAGGGCAGTTTTGTAACGCCGACGCTCGACGGAGACTGGTATGCTTACACGTTCAATCGTGAAGAAAGTATCAGTCTTATTTTCGTAAACGGCGACACATGGGCTTCCGATCCCGACGACGGAATCAGATTGGGCAAACAAACCGTTAATATAGAAGGCATTACCGAATCGACTTGCTATGAAATAACGGATGCAACTTATGAAGACGGCGATAGCGACTGGGGTAAAAAACGTGTAAATACCGTTGATTGTACTATCGTGGGCATCGCAACTGTCGAATCCACCGATATTGTAATTACCGGAAACAATGAGATTCGCGCTTCTTTCGAAGGCCTTGCGCAAATCGAACTTTACAGCATTAGCGGTCAATTGATTCGCTCGATAACAGTTGAAAACGGATTTTCTCAAAAAGTACAAAAAGGAGCCTATTTGCTCCGTATTGATGGAAAATTACATAAACTGATTGTACGTTAAAAGATTTTTGAAGAATGATGACAACTTGGCCTCTCCAAATATACGGAGAGGCCAAGTTTGTATGGGAAGATCGCAAGCATAAGGCGTTACTATGAATTTTATCGCGCTTTTTGAAAGGAATTTAGGGGAAAAGCTACAAAAAGTTGATAATTATATTTATCTTTGCACCTCACAATTAAAAAAGAAAAACGATGCAACACTTATTATTTTCGATGCCTAACGGATGGGAATGGCCTATCATCCTGATTGTTGTGCTTTTACTGTTCGGCGGAAGAAAAATTCCAGAATTGATGAAAGGAATCGGTAAAGGAGTTAGAGGCTTCAAAACAGGCCTAAAAGGGATTGAAGAAGAGATTAATTCGGACGAACCTGCAAAAAAAGAAGATTAAATCGCTTTTGCAAACTGCTGAAATATGAGTGAAGATTCACAAGAACAAATGTCTTTTTGGGATCATTTGGAAGCGCTTCGTTGGGTACTGCTTAGAGTGGTTATCGTATTGGTTTTGTTTGCGATAATCGCTTTTGCTTGTATGCCGTGGATTTTCGACCGTATTATTACAGCGCCCGCCAAAGCCGATTTTTTCTTGTATGAGCAACTCTGTTCGTTAAACCGCAGTTTTTCATTTTTACCCGATATGTGCGGACAGAGATTTAGTATAGAATTGATTAACATCGAACTTACTGCCCAGTTTTTCAGGCATTTAAGTACCGCCGGATGGTTGGCTTTGGTGTTTATTTGTCCTTATATTTTGTTTGAAGTATGGAGGTTTATCAGCCCCGCTTTATATGATAATGAGAAAAGAAATGTCCGTTGGGCTTTCCTGTTAGGTTCCGTGATGTTTTTTCTCGGTTGCATGGTCGGATACCTGTTTATTTTTCCGATGACTTTGCGGTTTTTGGCCACTTATTCGTTAAGCGAGCTAATCCACAACCAAGTGTCGCTCGATTCGTATTTAAGTAATTTCCTGACATTGATTTTGGCGATGGGATTGGTTTTTGAGATGCCTTTGCTTTCTTGGTTGTTGTCGCAAATCGGGATATTGAAAAAATCATTCTTTAAAAAATACCGCCGCCACGCCATTGTTATTTTGTTGATTGCGGCGGCGATTATCACTCCTACGGGCGATCCGTTTACCTTATTACTGGTATTTTTACCGTTGTATGGATTGTATGAACTTAGTGTTTTGTTTGTGAAGAGCGCATAATTTCGCTAATTCGATAAATTCTTTTACCGATAATTGTTCGGGACGTTTATCAAATATCGGTTGAGAGAATATCATATTCCCTTTGCCCAAAAGCGATTGCAACGAATTACGCATCGTTTTCCGTCGTTGGTTGAAAGCGGTTTTGACTATCGTTTTGAACCAATTTTCATCGCAATCCAAGTCTGTACGTGTGTTTCGAGTCATCCGAATCACAGCCGAGCGCACTTGGGGCGGCGGATCGAAATCTGTCGGCTCCACTGTAAAAAGATATTCGATGTCGTACCAAACTTGCAGCAACACGGAAATAATGCCGTAAGTCTTTTTTCCCGACCGGGAGGCCAATCGTTCGGCCACTTCCTTCTGTATCATGCCCGAACAGCAAGGAATTTTATCCTTGTATTCCAATACTTTAAAGAAAATCTGGCTGGAAATATTGTAAGGATAATTTCCGATAACAACGAACGATTCGGAAAACAAAGCATTCAAATCCAATTTCAAAAAATCGGCTTCGATGATGTGACCGTTTAAGGCCGGATAATTCATTTTCAAATAATCCACCGATTCGCTATCCAATTCTACAACAGTAAGTTGATGTTGATTTTTTAACAGGAATTGCGTTAATACACCGGTTCCGGGGCCGATTTCCAAAACCGGCAAATCGGAATACGGCGTCAAGGTTCCGGCAATGCGTTCGGCAACGGA
>JAISWY010000368.1 GCA_031270925.1 Candidatus Symbiothrix sp. | reverse complement strand
AATGAAGAGAATTATAAAAAAAATAATTAAAATAAAACAGGCTGGTAAAGGAGGACACTTATTATTTACTTTCTTCTTGTCGGGCGACGTTGTGAAACGAAACCTATCCTTTGCGGCCTGTTTTTTTTATTCGGTCATTAAGAAATAATCAATTAATATTCATCAATTAAAAAAAGAAGTAAAATGAAGAGAATGAAGTATTTTGTGTTGTCGCTCATCGTATTGGGCGCTGCAAGTATGAATGGACAAGTGCGTATCGGTGGCGACGCCAACCCGCATTCGTCGGCCATTTTGGATTTGAATGCTGCCGACAACGCCGATAATGCGGTTAAAGGTTTGGCCTTGCCGCGTGTGAACGGTACGGCATCGGTTACAAGCCCGGTAAAGGGTTTATTCGTGTATAATACGGTGGATAATATGATTTATTATTACTCCGGTTCGGCTTGGGTGAAAATTGAGAACACTACTTATACGGCAGATGGTTCTACTCTTTCGCTCTCCGGGACAACATTCAGCGTAAAGGATGCGGGCGTTGTCAAAGCCAAGATTGCAGCCGACGCCGTCGATTCGACTAAGGTTGCAGCAGGCGCCTTGTCGGGATCGGATTTGGCCGATAATGCTATTACCACAGCCAAGATTCGTAATCTGAATGTAACGACAGACAAGCTGAATAACAATGCCGTAACTGTCGCCAAACTTCCAGCCGGCGCAACATCAACAACTTTCCTGCGTGGCGATGGAACATGGGTTGTTCCGACCAATACCACATACGCCGCTCCCGCCGCCGGAGGATTGACGCTTTCCGGCACTAATTTCAGTGTTAATACGGCGGTTATCCCTTCGGGAACGTGGTTATACTGCCCGCCCTTCGTTCTTCCGTGGACTTCCGGTGCAACCAATCAGACAGTTAATTTGTTTGACAAATATACGGCTTCGCAGTCGTTTGCATCCGCTCCCAAGAGTACGGGCGCTCCCAATGCCGTGGCCAACCGTGTTACGACTGCTACGGACTTTTATTACGTGGTGGCTTCCTATCCCGCCAGCCTGAGCAATATCAGCGTCAGCACAGCCGGAGTAATGACTTACAATTGCACAACAACTGCCCCAACCGCCTCGGATTTCATAACCATTATCCTGATAAAGAAATAAACATTAAACACAAAGAAATGAAACGGTTAATATTCTTGAAATCAATCTTCTTTGCTTTTGCCTTTTGCCTGTGCGGGTCTGTTTTCTCGCAGGTGGGTATTCCGGTAAATCCGAATGTAGCAGCAACAGTTCAGTGCATATTGCCTGCCCAGCCGGGAAGCATTGAATTCAGCACGTCATCGGTTGGATTGGGCGGGACTTTTACGGCAAGTGTTCCTTCGGTAGCCGGCCTTAGCTATACATGGAACGAGCCATCGGATTTAGGATTAAGCATCACATCAGGGCAAGGTACAGCTACCGTAACTTATCAGGCTAGCATGTGGGGATGCCTTGTCGGCATCGGCGACATCTCGGTATATGCAAGCAATATTTGCGGGAACAGTCCCGTTAGAACGAATACGACGACAGTAACGGTTACCGGCGCAACTACCGTAACAGGAAGTATTGATACTTATGATGTTTATTGCTACCCCGCTCCTGTTGGTTGCTGGATGATCGAAAACTCGAAGGAAGGTACTTATACTGCAACTACCTATGAAGGTAAGACTGCGGGAGAAAGAGGTTATTACTACACTTGGACTAATGCTGCTGCCGGCGCGTGTCCAAGTGGCTATTCGTTGCCGACCAATTCGCAATGGCAGGCATTGATATCTTATCTGACGACAACAGCGACGGCAGAGCTTAAAATCCCATGGTATGACGCAAACTCGCTGTCCGGCCATCGTCGTAACTACACCATCTATTGGATTGATTGGGATAAATCGGCCCATTATTGGAGTACTACAACGCAATATGCTTTCGCCTTCTATCAAAATCCCGCAGAACCAAACTTTCATGCTCACTACCATGTTGATGACTGGATGCCTGTACGTTGCGTTAAGTCGAATTGAGAAAAGGATTGCCTGCTATTTAAAATCCTCGTGAAGACGCTTTATCTTCACGAGGATTATTTTTATCTTCGTTTGGGCGAATGATTTAATCCATCCGTTCCGTCATGATGGCTTGGCGGTAATCGTAGTGTTGCCAAGCCTGCATAGTCTGTTGCAGTTGATAAGCGTCTTTACCCATGAATAGCTGCGCCGTTTGCATTCGGATGCTTCCGGTTGATTCTTCCAACAGGCGCGTAAAAAAATCTTTCACGGCCGGATATTCTTTCACGGCGTAATCGCTCGTTTCGGCTAATTCGGCTGCGGCTTTAATAGCGGTATCGATTCCTCCCAATTCATCGACCAAGCCTAATGCAAGCGCTTTATTTCCGGACCAAACGCGGCCTTGTCCGATGGAATCGACAGCGGCTTTCGTTTTGCCGCGGCCTTCGGAAACGCGCGTGAGGAAAAGGTCGTAGAAGCGTTCGATATGCGCTTGCACCATCGCGCTTTCGCCGGCGTTCAAGGGACGGGCGGGCAATAAACCGACACCGAACAGGGGAATCGACAAAACATCGCCCGCAAAATTGGAATGTTTGTTGGTTTCGACGCCATCGAAAGTAGCGCCCATCCGTTTAGCTAATTCGGCGCCGTTGGGAATCAAACCGAAAATGCCGATGGAACCGGTTAGGGTCGTGGGTTCGGCCACAATTTTATTTGCGCCGCACGAAATGTAATATCCGCCCGAAGCAGCATAAGAACCCATCGAAACGACTACGGGCTTCACTTCGCGTAAGTTTTTAACCGCCCGCCAGATTTGTTCGGAGGCATAAGCGCTTCCGCCCGGCGAATTGACGCGGAAAACGACGGCTTTCACATCGTCGTCGTCTTTCAAGCGGTTCAGTTCCTTGACGTATTCCTGCGCGGTAATCGCGGTTTGTCCGTAAATACTTGGTACAACGTCATCTACAATATCGCCTTCAGCATACAGAACGGCGATTTTATTCGGGCTGATTTTCTTTTTCGATTCGGGAACCAATTGCATCTCGCGCACGTCGGCGGTGTTGATATCGTCTTTGGCATCCACGCCGAGTTCGTTTTTCAGGAAAGATTCCACTTCATCCTTATATTTCAATCCATCGATTAATTTGTATTCCGTCAGTTTTTCGGGAGCGGTGAAGGTTATACATTCATCGGCATAAGCGTTTAGTTGGTCGATAGTTAAATTGCGACTTTCGGAAATGCCTTTCAGCAGATTAGCCCAAATATCGCCCAAGAAAGCAGTAATCTGTTGGCGGTTGGCGTCGCTCATTTTATCGAGTATATACGGTTCCACAGCCGATTTATAGGTTCCAACTTTGAAAACCTGCATTTCAATTCCCCATTTTTGCAAAACGCCTTTGTTGAATTGAATCGAAGTAGCCAATCCGCGGAAATCGAGAACGCCTTGTGGGTTCATAAACACTTGGTCGGCGGCCGAACACACATAATAGGAGCGGTGGTTGAACGATTCGCCATAAGCGACGACGAATTTTCCGTTTTCTTTGAAGTCGAGTAAGGCTTTGCGAATCGGCTCCATGGAGGCGTAACCGGTCATCGTTTGTCCGGCTTCGATATAGATACCTTTGATTTTGTTGTTCGACTTGGCTTTTTCGATGGCCGATAGAATATCGTTCAAGCCGTAAGTGTCGATCGATGAGCTGCTGAACAGGAATTGGAACGGATTTTCGATTTCGCGTTCGCTGATAGCGCCATCCAAATTGATTTTCAGCACGCTGTTATCCTGCAAAACGTAGGAATTGGAACTTCCCAGCGAAGCGGCTATTCCGATAAAAATAAAGAACGACACGAACGTGAGGATAATACCTGCGATGAAGACTCCCAATGTGGAAGCGAACATCATTTTGAAGAAATTTTTCATATTTGCTTGAATATTTTATGTTTTATAATGTTGTTTAATTCTACAATTTTCGTATTCATATTTTTCTTTCTACCCACATTGTGTCCCTGATGGAACACCGGAAAAATCGTTATATTTTGTTTCTTTCGCATCACTAAACAGTATTACTTTCGGGATTTTTTCTTTCTGACCAATACTTATAAATTCAAAGAGCGTTAAGGATTGCGCTGATTGTAATTCGTAGCGTTCCCGGTTCATAACTGCTCATTTTTTTTCGGCAAAGGTAATGTAATAAATCAATTCGTACAAACTTTTTTAGCATCTATTTTCACAATTCATTGATAGAAAAAACAGTGTTGGTAAGAAAAAAATTTGATATTTCAAAAAAGAAAACTAACTTTGCCGTCATTAATTGTTAATTTAATCTATTTATGCAAGTAAAACGCCTGTTCGATATTCTGGATAATTATTCGGAAAAATATCCTCAACAAGATGCCGCTTTGGCATCGAAAGTCAATGGAAAATGGAACAAAATCAGCATTCAACAATATGTGGAACGCACCGATATTCTCAGTTATGCGATGCTCGCGCTGGGAATTGAGAAAGGCGACCGCGTGGCGATTGTCTGCGGTAGCTGTCCCGAATGGAATATGCTCGATTTTGCCGTGATGCAAATCGGCGCCGTGTCGGTTCCTATCTATCCTACTATCAGTCAGGAAGATTACGAGCATATCCTCAATCATGCCGAAATGAGAATGATTGTTTTCGACAGTAAGACTATTTATCGGCGCATCGAAAAAATTCTTCCGAGTGTAAAAACGCTGACCGAAATATATACCATCGGCGAATTGGGAACTCCTTACCCGACTTTGGAAAAACTGGAAGAAATCGGACGTCAAAACATTGATAAACAGAAACTTGATAAAATCAAAGCAGAAGTTTCGGAAAGCGATTTGGCCAGTATTGTTTACACCTCCGGCACCACGGGC
>JAISWY010000263.1 GCA_031270925.1 Candidatus Symbiothrix sp. | reverse complement strand
TTATAACATCAAAAAACAAATAAAGCATTAGTAATAATCAATATTTTCAAACAATTTAATTTAATTATTTATGAACAGATTTAATTTACACAGATTCTGTGCCTTTTTAGTGGTTTTGTTTATGTTAGGACAAAACCTGGCGGCACAAGACGTTGATTACACTTCGCGGATAATCAACAACGATTTTGACAGTGTGGCTCCGGGAGTAGTTTTCGGCGATACCGAACATTATCCGGTATTTTTTGACGGTTCTACGTCAAATCTTAACAATGCTTGGCGACCGGTAAAACAGAATGTTACCAAAGTGGAACACCACCTGGAATTTTACGGATGGCAACTTTCGGACTGGGAATGGATGTGGAAAAATCAGGATGGCAATTGGCTCAACAACGACCCTGATAACGTTAACTACCAAACCACAAGCAACCATTCGATAGGTATCTCTACCAAACCTGCCAGCGGACACGGCTTGTCCAGTGCATGGATCAATGCACACGGGAACGCTATTATGCCCGAAAGCTTTGAGTTTTATCAAATTATTGATAAAGACAATCTTCCGGCAGGAACTTATAAGGTACAGTGCCTGCTTGGGCATGAAGCAGGAAACCAGTTTACAACGCAGCGGCTGTTTGCCAACCAAAATGTGCAGTTTCTTAGAGCCGAATCCGATTATACGGAGGCCAACAGAACGCCGGGCGAAATCTACAGTTACGCCAATCAGACTCCCGGTGGTCTGGACGTTCTGAAAGAAATGACGGTCTATGTTACTATTGGGGAAGAAGACGCCTTGAAAATCGGTATCCGCTCAGGGAATTTGCAAAAAAGCGGTACGGGAGGAACGACAAGTGGTAATACGCGCGGAGCTTTCAAAGTCGATTATTTCCGCCTCACGAAAATAGATACCGACGCCAAACTCAGCGGCCTCTCACTGCCTGTCGGCGTCGGAACATTATTCCCTGCGTTTGATCCTGCAATAACGGAATATACGGCTACCTTTCCGTCCGGCTTACCGTCAATTGCGCCCATAGCCGTAGCTGGCGAACAGTTTACCGTAACAGGAACGGAAGACGTGGATGTAAGTTCCGGTTCCGGCGTTTCGACCATTGTCGTAACCTCCAAGTTTGACGAAACAAGCGTCAAAACATATACGATCAACTATACCGCAGGCAACGATATCTATTATACCGATTTGGTTCTCAACAACAGTTTTGAGTATGCCTCCGACGGCACCCTTTTGGACGCCGACGCCGACGGAACGGTAGATGATTCCCATACCGGTAAAGGCAAGGACGGCAACAACTATCGTGTGAAAAATTCGCTTGAAAAAGAATTTTATATTTGGCGCGTTACCAATTGGGATTTCGCCGGCGAAAGCAACACTTCGCAAGGCATGAACCGCGATATTGTCCCTATAGAAAAAATTAACGGAACGTATGCCACCTGGCTCGGAGGCGACCTCCAGTTTAAGGTTGATGGAGAGAATACAAATTCATTCGAGTTTTACCAGATTATTGACAAAGACTTGTTGCCTGCCGGCACATACAAAGTGCAGTGTCTGTTGGCAGTCGAAGATGTAAAAAGAACCAGCCAGCGTTTGTTTGCCAACAACAGCGTGCAGTATCACGGAACCGAATCGCAATATGCATCCAATCAAACCGAAGGCGAAACGGCCGGCTTTGCAGGATGGGGTAGTGGAGACCGTAATTTGCAGGAGATGCAAGTGTATGTTACCATTGCCGATGAAGATTCTTTGAAAATCGGTATCCGCACGGGAAACATAAAAGGTGACGGAACGATTGCCGATAATGCCAATCCGCTGTGGGGATGGTTCAAGACCGATTATTTCCGCCTCACAAAAATAGATACCGACGTTGAACTCAGCAGCCTCTCCCTGCCCGTCGGAGAATTATCCCCCGCGTTCGACCCCGAAACAACGGAATATACGGCTACCTTGCCTTTCGGAACGCAATCCGTTACGCCCATAGCCGCAGCCGTCGAAAACGCTGTCATAACGGGAGCGGAAGCCGTGGATGTAACTTCCGGTTCGGGCGTTTCGACCATTGTCGTAACATCCGTATTTGACGAAACAAAGACCAAAACATACACGATCAACTATACGGTAGATGTTATAGCACGGCCCGAAAATCTGTATATTATCGGCGGGCCGTTTAACGCCCATAAAGACAATTGGATTTTCCGCGACATTGTTCAACTCGAAAAGGACAGCGAAAATCCGGCCGTCTTTTATTATCGCGGCTACATCGGCTACAACACTTTCGGCGATGAACGCGGAAACTTCAAAATCCTGACAAATAACAACTCGTGGGACGGCTATCATCCCGGCGGAGCTTCCAACCTGATAATTGGCGCCGAATCGGTGGGCGTGCCTTCGGCAATGCGTCTGGGCGGCGAAGATACCAAATGGGAAATTCCTGACGACAGAAGCGCCGACGGTTATTATGTACTGAAATTCGATACGGGAAACAGCACTTTTCTTGTAGAAAGTTTCACCGCCGCGGCCTGTCCCGAATATCCGGTGGGGCTGTTTGCCGTTGGAGGTCCTTTTATCGTCAACGTTGGAAGTTGGGATCCGGCAGAATCAAAAAAACTGGAACGCGACAATGTCGATCCTTACATTTTTCATTTCCGCGGATTTTTGGAACATACGCAATGGCCGTCGGCCGAATCGGGAAGTTTTAAAATCCTGATCAATGCACGGACTTGGGATGATGCTTTCCATCCGGGCGGAACAGACTCCGACCTTCCTCTAAACTCTGCTTTAAACAACCCGATGCCCGTTCGTCATGGGGGCGCCGACAATAAATGGACAATCGGAACCGACGGCACAGGTAGCGGTTATTGGGATTTTTCGATCAATATTGATCCGGCGGTTATGACTATTACGGTTAATGGTTTTGTGCCGGAATTGGATTATCTCGACCATATTTATATTTCAGGTTCGGCAATGCCAAGCGGTTGGACTTCCTACGAAGTGATGAACAAAGTTTCCTCCGGCGTTTATGAATGGACAGGCGACGTGAATGTGGGACAATTCAAGTTTTTGAAATTTCCGGGCAAATGGGAAGGCTGTTATGTAGCCGCCAATGAAGATGAGCCTGTTGATTTCATCGCCGGCAATAGCGTTATATATGAACAGGATTACACCAAAATTGCCGATCCTCGCGATTTGAAATTTGTTTTTGAGGAAGCAGCGACAGACATTAAACTCACGCTCAACTTGAATACATACACCTTTCAGGCGGAAAAGGCAATTACAAATATACAAAATATTGAAAATGAGTATATTAGACTTTCTTCAACGCAAGGCAAGGTATTGATGAGCGGCGCGGAAAATACGCATTACACCGCACGGATTTTCACGCTCGACGGCAGAATGGTTGCACAAAAAGCCTTTACCGCCAATGCCGACGTGTCGTTGGCGCAAGGTGTTTATGTCGTGAAAATCAACGGACAAGTTACTAAAATTGCAGTGCTGAAATAATGAAAAAAATCAATTTTCTTTTAATCGTTTTGGGAAGCGTCCTGTTCAATCAGGCGCTTCCTGCGGCGAATAATCCTGTGGCAAATCCATCTGCCATAGTTACTTCCGGAAATATGCGCTTTACCGTGCTGACGCCGGAACTTATCCGCATCGAATACAGTAATCAGAACAAGTTTGAAGATCGCGCTTCGTTCGTCGTCATCAACCGCAATTTACCGGTTCCTGCTTTCACTACCAGCGAAGAAAACGGCTATCTGTTCATTACAACCAACAAATTGGCCTTGCAGTACAAAATCGGAACATACCCCATGAATGCCGACCCCTGCAATCCCAACCTGCAAATCACTTTGCAGGTAAACGGCGAGGATATTGTCTGGTATCCGGGCAAAAAAGACCCATACAACCTGAAAGGCACTACCCGCACATTGGATAACGCCGAAGGCGATGTGCGCTCGTGGCTCGAAGACGGTTTGCTCTCGCGCTCCGGTTGGGCGATAATCGACGAAAAACAACCCCGCAAAGACGGCAGTTTGAGTTTAATGTTCGATGGCAGTGAAGGCGTCGATTGGGTAGCGCAACGGCAAGACCCCAATTCGCTCGACTACTATTTTTTGGGCTACGGACACGACTACAAAAAAGCTTTGAACGATTATACCCAAATAGCAGGCAAAATTCCATTGCCGCCGCTCTATCTTTTCGGATACTGGTATTCCAAATACCAACGCTATTCGGAACAGGATATGCGCAATATTGTGAACGATATTCAAACCAACAACATCCCGCTTGATGTGCTGGTGATTGATATGGATTGGCATCGCAACGGCAAAACCGGCAGTACCGACAATACCGAATGGACGGGTTGGAGTTGGAATCATGCGCTTTTTCCCGATCCCGCGAATTTTATCGCATGGTTGCACAGTCAAAATCTGAAAACTACACTCAATCTACATCCCGCCGATGGCGTTTTCCCGTTGGAAGATAATTACAGTCTGTTAGCCGCCGATTTGGGCGTAACCGACAATCAAACAATCGCTTGGAATATCGAAAACAAGGATTTTTATCAGAAATTCTTCAACCGTATCCTGCGCCCGCACGAAAATATCGGCGTCGATTTTTGGTGGCTCGATTGGCAACAATGGATGATCGCTAAAAATGTTCCCAATCTGGGTAATACTTTTTGGCTCAATCACGTGTTTTTCCACGATATGAAAATCAACCGCCCCGACCGCCGTCCGTTTATTTATCATCGTTGGGGCGGATTGGGCAACCATCGCTATCCGATTGGCTTTTCGGGCGATACGCATACTACTTTTCCAACTTTGGCCTTTCAACCCTATTTCACGGCGACGGCTTCCAACGTGGGCTACGGTTATTGGGGACACGACCTTGGCGGACATCAGCAGAGTGGCGATAACGACCCCGAACTTTACTTGCGATGGCTGCAATACGGCGTTTTTTCGCCCATTTTCCGCACGCACGCCACAGCCGACCCCAAGATAGAACGTCGGATTTGGCTTTTCCCAAATTTCCCATCCATGCTGAAAGCCGTTGAGTTGCGTTACGCGCTGTTGCCTTACATTTATACAATGGCTCGTTACAGTTACGATATGGGAATATCCATTTGTCGCCCAATGTATTACGATTATCCCGAACACGATGAAGCTTATCGTTACGAAGGTCAATACATGTTCGGAAATGATATTCTTGCCGCACCGATTACCAAATCCGACAACGGCGCCAATTCGACGGAACAAACCGTTTGGCTACCCGATGGGAAATGGTATGAAGTGGCAAGCGGCGAATTGCTCGACGGCAATCAAGCGCTTACCCGCAGCTTTACCCGCGAGCAGATTCCGTATTACTACCGCGAAGGAGCAATTATTCCTAACTTTCCGAAAATCAAAAATTTGCAAGCGGCGCGACCCGATTTGTTAATTTTGGAATTTGCTCCCGGCGAATCCGGCGAATTTGCGTATTACGAAGATGAGAACGACAACAGCAATTACGAAACCGGCGCTTACACTTTCACTAAAATTACGCAAGAACAAAGCGGTAATGTAAGTACATACATCATTTTCCCGCGCGAAGGCTCGTTTGAAGGAATGCCCACACAGCGTGCCTATCAATTGGAATTGCTGGCGAAAAACCAACCTTCGTCGGTGCAATTTGAAAGTGGTGAAGCAGGAATATGGCAATATGTGGCGGAAGAAAAGAAAATTGTTGTAAATTTGCCGGCTCAAACTTGTAATGCAACAATAAAAGTGGTAGTAACAGAATAATAAGGAACAATCATGATGACAATAAAAAGAAATTTCTCATTATTCCTCGTGCTGATGTATCTATCAGCACTGAACGCGCAGGCCGAATGGCACATTACAGGTGATGCCGTTAGCGATAATTCCACTGTTTTTGTACAAAGTCCAAACAGCGCTCAGGAGTTTTTTTTCACAGGAAAGCTAACGAATCAAGAGTTTAAAATTACCGACGGCACAGACGTTTACGTTGCCAACTGCGGCGACAATGACCCGCTCGAACAGCTCATTACGCTACGCAAAACGGATGATGCCGACGAAACCGGTTTGCGAATCCGTTATGTGACTCATAACGAGATTTTCAGGATTACGCTAACAATCACACGAAACAGTAAACAGATTACCGCCGAGCGACTTACGCCGCCGAAAGAACTTTATATTCATGGAGGTCCGTTCAATCGGCACGACCCCAACTGGATGTTGGAAGACGCCATCGAAATGGAACGCGACGCGGATAATCCCTTTATTTTCTACTATCGCGGCGAAATCCGTTACAACACTTTCGGCGACGAACGCGGAGCCATCAAATTCCTGCTCGGCAGAACATGGGGTGACAATTATCACCCTGCCGGATCGACCAATGTACCGCTCTTGCAGGCATCCAAAATCCGCTTGGGCGGCGCCGATACCAAATGGGAAATCCCGGCGGACGGAAGCGGCGACGGCTATTACAAGATAACAGTCAATCTGTTGGATGAAACGATTCGCGTGCAATTCGGAAATACGAACATCAACGAACTGAACAAAAACAATGCTGTTTCGGTATTTTCAGACAATGGAAGAATCTGTATCCGTAGCGCGGACAACGAAAAACTGACCGTAAAGATTTTCAATCTCGAAGGCAGGAAAATTGCGCAAAAAAAGTTTGTTGAAAACATCGGAATCGCCTTGCCGAAAGGATGTTACATAGTAGAAACAGTCAAACAAACAAATGAAATTTTTCTAACAAAGATAATTTTATAAACAAATGAAACGATCAATTTTAATTATCGGCCTTCTCTATTTTGTGGGAAGCGCTTATTCTCAATGGAAACCCGCCGGAGATAAAATTAAAACGCAGTGGGCGGAAACAATTGACCCGCTGAATGTATTACCCGAATATCCCCGTCCCATTTTGGAACGGAAAGATTGGCAAAACCTGAATGGCCTTTGGGATTATGTCGTACTGCCGGCCGGCTTACACTCAATAAACACCGTCCCCGACATTTTCGCAGGAAAAATATTAGTGCCGTTTGCCATCCAATCCGCTCTGTCCGGTGTACAAGAAGCAGTAGGAAAAGAGGATGAATTGTGGTATAAACGGAATTTCAGGCTTCCTTCCACATGGAAAAATAAAAATATTATCCTGCATTTCGGAGCCGTCGATTGGAAAACCGAAGTGTATATCAACGATGTCAAGATAGGCAGCCACACGGGAGGTTATACGCCGTTTTGTTTCGACATCACGCCGTTTCTGAAATCGGGTGAACAAAAATTGGTCGTCAAAGTATGGGACGGAACGGACAGTGGTTTTCAGCCGCGCGGCAAGCAAGTTTCCAAACCCCAAAGCATCTGGTACACGCCTGTAACCGGCATTT
>JAISWY010000255.1 GCA_031270925.1 Candidatus Symbiothrix sp. | reverse complement strand
ACCCACAAATTTCCGAGCTTGTCTTCGTTGAGGCAATAGACCACTCTGCCCGGCAAAACGCCGTCTTTGGTGTAGTTTTCGATATGATTGTTTTGCGGGTTGATGCTGAAAAATCCGCCGTAGGAACCCGCCCAAATCGTGCCATCGGCATCACAACGGATACAATTAATCCAATCGTTGGGGATTTTTTGGCCGTTGTTGGAACGTTGCGAAAAATGTGTAACAAATTGTTTGTTTTTCAAATCGAAAACATAGATTCCTGCGCCGTTGGTTCCGATCCACAAGCGGTTTTGTTGGTCTTTGGTCATGCAAAAAATTTTGTTTCTCGCTGTGTTATCGTTGATTAAGTCGAAAAGGTTGTTGTAATAAATTGTCTGTCCGGTTCGAGGATTCAGGCACGACAAGCCTTGCAGCCACGATCCCATCCAGATATTCGAATCGTCGTCTTCGATCATCGCAAAAACCGTGTTTGGCGTGGAATTGGGATGATTGGCCGGCGAAAAGTGCTGGGAATGATCGTGTTTATCAATTTTATAAACGCCGTCGTTGTCGGTTCCGACCCACAAATTATCCGATTTATCTTTGATCAGAGAAACCACGCAACTCATCCCGATATTGTCCCGGTTAAACGAACGATGACCTAAGTAATTGAATTGATTGGAATTAGCCGGATCAAGAAAAACCCCTTTTTGAAACAATCCTATCCAGATATTGCCTACTTTATCCTGTAAAAGTGCGTGGACTTTCATTTTCGACAGGTCGAAAGGCGCCGACAACATTTGCATATCTTCCAAGCATTGTTTTTCTTCGTTGAAGATTTTAATACCTTGTCCGTCGGTACCGACCAATAACCGGTTTTTATTGTCTGATAATAAACATTTTACGGATAAAGTTTGCCGACCGGCATGACGAATCGGCACAAAGCTTTGCGTTTGGGTATTCAGCCTGAAAAGTCCATTTGTGAGCGTTCCTACAAAGATATTTTGATGTTCATCTTCACAGATCGACGAAATTTGATTGCTGCCGATTTGCGGTAGCTTGAACACTTTTACTTCGTTCGTAACCGGATTGTAGAGGTTCAAGCCGTTGTATTCCGATGCAATCCAAAAGCGGCCTTTGCTGTCTTCAAAAACCGATGTTAAGTGCATGCTGCTCAGTCGTTTGGACAACTCGTAATCGGTATGAACATCGATTTCTTCGTTTTTTACCCGAATTACGCCGTGTCCCGAAGTTGTCATCCAGATTTCATGGTTTTTGCTTTCTATAATCGACGTTATATGCGGATGAATCAACACGTTACCATCATAAACTTTGACTTTTAAGAATCGTTCGTTCACGCGGTCGTAGCGATGTAAAGCGTTGATACAACCTATCCAAAACCGTTCCGACGAATCTTCAAACAAACTATGTATATAATTGTTTTGAATGCTCGACGAATCATCGGGACGATTTTTGTAGGTAACAAATTTTACGCCGTCGTATTTATTGATTCCGTCTTCGGTTGCAATCCAGATATAATTGCGCTTATCTTGATAGATAGAATTGATTAAACTGCTTGATAACAGTTCATTATCGGTAGTATAAAACATCCCGATTTGCGCAAAAAACAGTTTCGGCAATCCGATGAGAAATCCTAATATGACGAGGCGGAGGCGCATAAAAATTATTTTTTCCAGAGTTGACTCATATCTTCCAATGTTTTTCCTTTAGTTTCCGGCACCATTTTCCAGACAAAGAGGGCGGCAAGTATGCATATTATGCCATAGATTCCATAAGCTGCCATCGGACTGAAATCGTAGAGCGGCGGGAAAGTCGAAGAAACGATGTAATTGAAAATCCATTGTGCGGCTACGGCGATGGCAACCGCTTTTCCACGAATTGTGTTCGGGAAAATTTCTGAAATCAACACCCAGCAAATCGGCCCCCACGACATCATGAAAAACGCGGCGTAAAACATGATTGATAAAACAGGGACAATGCCTTTGATGGCATAATTGTCGCATAAGGCAACCGCGAAAGCGCCGATGGCCATTCCGAAAGAGCCAATGATGAGCAGCGGTTTTCTTCCGAATTTATCGACCGTAACGATAGCAATTACCGTAAATACGATGTTTACAATACCCATTATTACAGTGGAAAGCATTCCGTTGGCGCCTACGCCTTCAAACATTCGTGGAGAAAAATACAATACGGCATTGATTCCGATGGCCTGTTGGAATACCGATAAAAGAATGCCGATGATAACCACAGTTGCGCCGTAAGCAAACAGCTTTTCGGTTTTTTCTTTTGATGTTGCCTTGATTTCCGCCAAAATGTTTTTTGCGATGTTTGCTCCGTTTATTTTTTCGAGAACCGAGAATGCACGGTCGTCCTGTCCAATCATGACCAAATAGCGTGGCGTTTTCGGTACGAAAAACAGTAAAACGCCGAATACGGCAGCTACAATCGCTTCACTTCCAAACATATAACGCCACCCGGTTTCGATAGTCCAGCGGTCGGGAATCTGATAAACGCCCGCTTCATCGACAAAAGGATTTTTGTGATCGCCAAGTATCAGGTAATTAACGAAATAGACGACCAGCATACCGAAAATGATGGCGAACTGATTGCACGAAACCAATGTTCCGCGAATTTTGGAAGGTGCGATTTCGGCGATATACATCGGCACAATCGCCGAAGCCAAACCAACGCCGATGCCGCCGAGAACGCGATAGAGATTGAAAGCAATCATCAAATCCCAACTTGGATTACCGAACGGGAAAATCAAAAATTCGGGATGGAACGAACCGAGCGCCGAAAAGAAAAACAGTACCGATGCGAACCGTAACGAATTGCGACGACCATAGCGTGTGGCGAAGAAGCCGGAAATGGAGCCTCCGATAACACAGCCAATCAATGCGCTTGATGCGGTAATGCCGTGCATAAATTTATTGTATTCGAAATCGGTAGCTTGCAGGAAAAAACCTTCCAAGCCTTTTTCGGCGCCGGAGATTACGGCGGTATCGTAACCGAAGAGCAGGCCGCCTAAGGTGGCGACGAGCGTAATCGGGATGATATAACTTAAATTATATTCTTTCGTTTTCATTAGATATACATGCTCACGATAGTTTCGTAAAGTTCCTGTTTTCCGGAAATCATTTTCGGCTCGCCGTTTTTCTTCGCATAAGCAACCAGATCTTCGAGAGTCGATTGGCCTTCTTCAAATTTCTTGCCCTCGCCGCTGTCGAAAGAAGCATAACGTTCTTTCAACATCACAGGATAAGGCGATTGTTCCAAAATGGCCGCTGCCGATTCAAGCGCACGGGCAAACATATCCATACCCGAAATGTGGGCGATGAAAATGTCGTCCAAATCGGTGGAACTGCGGCGCGTTTTGGCGTCGAAATTGGTGCCGCCGCCTTGTAATCCTCCGCTTTTCAGGATGACTAACATCGCTTGTGTCAGTTCGTAAATGTCAATGGGAAATTGGTCGGTATCCCAACCGTTTTGGTCGTCGCCGCGGTTGGCATCGATGGAACCCAACATACCGGCGTCGGCCGCACATTGCAATTCGTGTTCAAAAGTATGACCGGCCAGTGTAGCATGGTTCACTTCGATATTCAATTTGAAATCCTGATCCAGGTTGTGGGCGCGTAAAAAGCCGATAACTGTTTCTGCATCCACGTCGTATTGATGCTTGGTAGGTTCCATCGGTTTCGGTTCGATGAGGAAATTACCTTTAAAACCTTTGGAGCGGGCGTAATCGCGGGCAGCGGTTAGGAATTTCGCCAAATGTTCCTTTTCGCGTTTCATGTCGGTATTTAGAAGCGAATAATATCCTTCGCGGCCGCCCCAGAAGACATAATTTTCGCCGCCGAG
>JAISWY010000144.1 GCA_031270925.1 Candidatus Symbiothrix sp. | reverse complement strand
AATCGCATCGACTACCTGAGAGCCACCGGCGCCCACCACAATCACATCGAACTGCAAAGGCGGAAAAGGCGATTTGTGCTTGACGGCATTGACCGGAGCGGCTTGTGCAGCCCAAGCGTCCATCGGATTTAACATTCCAAAAGCGGCTCCTGCGGCTGCGGTTTTTATGAAATTTCTTCTGTTCAACATAAAGCGGGTCAGTTTTTTAAATTTGTTATTTGTTCGGGATGATATTCCGCACGGATTCGCCACAACAATTCTTCGATGGAAATGATTTTCACGGACGAATCAAGCCTGTCTTTGCACCATTTAACCGGCGTAAGTCCCCGCACACCGTCGGGCGCATCATTATCCGTGTCGATAATCGAACCGTCTTTTTGCTTTTTGTAACGCGACCATGCGTGTACAATCGTCCAGTTCAAATTGATATTGTTGCTTGCATCGGCGTTGATATATCCGGCGATTTGGTCGGGACGGCCGAAACCGGCTTTGTCGATTTTTCCCCACAAGGAATAACGCGCCGTAACTACCGGAATATCAATGTTTTGTTTGTTCTTTACCCAGATAATTGCACCGCCGCCATTGTGATATGGATTGTATTGGATGGCGGTCATGCCGGTCAAATCGTCGATTTCTTCGGCGTAAATTTGATAGGCTTTGCGGGCATTTTCCGAATCAATTGGATATAATGTAATGAAATTCAAGACTTTAATTCCGGTTCGCTTCAAATGGATATTGGCTTTCCGGGCGAATTGCCGCAGAATTTCCCATCGTTCGGTTTCGCCGCGGTTTTCGGCAAAAACATCGGGATAGAAATAACCGCCGCTAAATTCCACTATCGACATATCGTCTTTCTTATTGGATACCAAATAGTTATAGACGTCGGGCGCCATCATCGACAGGTTGAGCGGACAACTTGTCCAACTCGTCGCCATCTGATTTCGACACGCATTATTGAAATATTCCTTGTTGAAAAAGCCGTTCATGCCCCATTGCATATTGTCGCCGTCGCTCATCATAAAAGCATGAAAATGCTTGTTTTCGTTAAAATCAATGTCGTTCGGATCGATAGTCCTTATTTTTTCCGGATTTTCATTCATTGAGCCGGCCGAAAGTAGCGGAAAATTCAAGCAGAAATCGGAAGCCGTATTGAAATGTCCCCAACGCGAAGGAGGAGCCACATGTGTCGATTCGCCGCCTTCGTTCCAACCAACGATGGGCGATAAGGGTTCCATCCATTCCAAAATGCTTTCGTACAACGGATTAACTCCATAATAAACCATGCTTTTTTGCGCAATAGCCCAATCGCGGTTATTCTGCATTGTGGGCGAAACGATCACAATCATCCGCTTGTTCAGATTGTTTTTTTCTTCATTGAAACAGGTCTGATAATTCTTGCTTCGCGCATCTACCAATAAGTTAAACCCTTTATTGACAGCTGTTTGCTCTTGCGATTCCTCCACGAGAATACCTTGGTGCAAACCGGCGTAAACAGTGGCGACATTCAGGCTTTGCAGACCGTCGTTTTTGTATAAAACATATCCTTTTATCAGACTTGCATTTTTATATTTGACGGCCAAGTTCCAAGCATTTTCCGAAGCAAGTTCTTCGGCATCAATGCGTTGGATGCAACGTTTATACCATTCGTTGTATTGCGAAGCGGTGTTTTCGATCCAAACCATTTCATCGGATAAGCCTTCATTGACGGCTTGTGCAACCAATCCGGCTACCGATTGCGCCAAAATGCTTTCGACGAATGTGGCAGGCCGCAGGCATTTCACTACTTTTGCCGGAATTTTCTGTTGCGGCCACCAATAAGCCGTCGCTAAATCAAGCGATTGCGATTGTGCCGGCAGCGCCAATAAAAACAAGAACAAATATAAATAACTGTATTTCATTGATTTATGATTTTATTAATTGCCGTAATTCGGATTTTGATACATCCCTTGCGAATGGGTCGAAATTTGAATTTCGGTTAGCGGAATCGGGAAAACGTAATGACGATCGGATTTAAACTCGGTTACAGCGCGTGAATTGGGCGTGTTGTTGCGTTCATCCAAGAATTGTTCCAGTTTTCCGGTACGCGCCAAATCGAACCAGCGATGGCCTTCAAAACAAAGTTCGCGGGCGCGTTCCATTAAAAGATGGTCGATGGTCAAATCGGTATAATCCGGGAATCCGGGCGTTTCCGCTTCCGTAACATTTTGTCCGCGAGCGCGTTGCACTACCCTATTGATGGCTGCCAAACCTTCTGTGGAAACGCTTCCGTTCTTGCCTAAATCGGCTTCGGCGTACATCAGCAATACATCGGCAAAACGCAACGCGATAACATTGTTCGGACAGTTGGAATACACAAACGGCGATTCCGAACGCCAATCGTCGCCCCATCGGTATTTCGTAATTCCGCTGAATTGAATCGTGTTCGCATTGGTAATATCGCCCAAAGGCGGGCGGCTCGAAGTGGCGGTAATGGCGCGATAGGCCGTCGGTTTATTGGTCGCTTTGTCGAAAATAACAATCGAATCGGCCAAATTCCAAGCTCTACGTTTGTCGTAACCGTCTGAATTGTAATAATTTCTGAAATTAGGAACAAAATTGATGGTAGATTGTCCCGCGATGCCGTTGCTGCGCCATCCGCCGGCCAAATTCTGACTGTCGTAGCCCGAAGCGTAGGCGCCAAATTCTTTCGACCACTGCGAACCGTAAGGCACTTCGCTGCTGAATTGGATTTCCCAAAGCGATTCTTTGTTCGTGTTTTTGTTTTCGATTTGGAAAACATCGCCGTAAACAGCTAATAAATCGCGGCCGCTGTTGTCTTTCACATCTTGTAAAGCCTTTAATGCTTTATCATATAATTCATTGATACTTAACTCAATATCTTGATAACCGGCCACTCGATCGGCGGCTTTGGCCGAAGCCATCGTCAAATAAACTTTTCCCAATAATGTTTCGGCAGCCCAATGGTTGGCATAACCGTCTAAAACTTCGCTTGTCAGGAGATTATGCTCCACGCAATCGGTTAAATCGCTGATAATCAAAGCATATACATTTTTTACCGGAGAACGCGGAATCCCGTAGTCGAAATCTTCCATTTGCTTATCAATCAACGGAATAGCGCCAAAAGTCTGCACCATGCGGAAATAGGCGTAAGCCCGCAGAAATCTAGCGTTTCCGACACAAAAATTGAAATCGCTTTCACTTAAACCATTGATTTTCGGCGCTTGCGTAATAATGGCGTTGCTACGTGCGATGATGTCGTAATATTGCGCCCAATATTCGCGGATACAGCCGTCGGTCGGCGTGAAAATGTAGCGGTCGATCGAAGCTCTTACGTTATTCGAACCGCGATACATACATTCGTCGGTGCCGAGCATCGTTACAAACAGCGGCGTATTGGTACCTACAACGTACAAATCGCGCAATTTGGCGTATGCACCCACTACGCCGGAACGTAAAGTAGCGGCATCTTTATAATAATCGCCGGCAAATTCCGAACGCGGATCTTCTTCCAAAAAACTACAGCTTGAAAAAGTTACAAGTATCAAGCCTGCGAGGAAAATTGTCAATTTATTTTTCGTTTTCATGATGATAATGCGTTTTTAGAATGTAATATCCAAACCGAAAGAAATCGCTTTGTTGCGCGGATAGGCGCCGAAATCCAGACTCGGCATCAAATCGCCGGTTTGCCCTTGACGGGTATTTACTTCCGGATCGTAACCAAAATACCGCGTGAAAGTATAAACATTTTTCGCCGAAGCGAACAGCTTGATTCCCTGCACTTTCCACTTCCGAATCGTCTTTTTCGGCAATGTGTAAGCCAAAGTAATATCGCTGATGCGCAGGAACGAACCGTCTTCGATAAATTCCGACAAGCAATAATTTTCGGCCTCGCCGCCGGGCAGACGATATTTGCCCTTGGGATTGCCCGCATCGACCAAGTCGCCGGCCGCATTGTATAAAGTCGGTCGCCACGAATCGGCCAAATGTGCCGTTTGATTGTAACCGTCGCGACCCGAATCCAATGCAGCCCGATTAGCGTTGAAAACCTTCGCTCCATAGCTGTACTGCAACATAAAACTCAAGTGTAAACCTTTGTACGACAATGCGTTCGTGAATCCGCCGGTAAACAAAGGTTCGCCGCGTCCTAAAATTGTTAAATCGCGCGAATCAATTTTATTGTCGGGATAAACGTCCACAAATTTATGATCGCCCGGACGAAGATTTTCTTTTTTCCGTCCCAAAACTTCGGTAATGGGGTCGGCGTCGATTTCGGCTTGCGAATGATATACGCCCTCCACTTTATAACCATACCATTGTCCGAGGCTTTCGCCCTGACGAATCATTACAAAATTGCCCGAACCCGGAATCACTCCCGGATCGAAACCCATTTCGCCGCCCGGCCCGATGTCCAAAACTTTGGAGCGGTTGAAAGCGATATTGAAATCCATCGTCCAATCCCAATTTTTGTTGCGGACGGGAATGGCGCCGAAAGTGATTTCCAAGCCTTTATTCCGAATGGCGCCGATATTCGTCCACGTTTTTCGCTGGCCGCTATATAAAGGCGTGTTTTTTTCCAGTAGCAAGTCGCGCGTGCGTTTCAAATAGGCGTCGATCGTTACATTGAAACGGTTGTCGAACAATCCGAAATCCAATCCGCCGTCTAGCTGGTCGGTAGTTTCCCAACGTAAGTTCTTGTTTGTGAAACGGTTGATATAAGTTCCGTACAAAACATCTTTTCCGTTCATCGGATGAAAAGCCATTCCGATCGACGACAAGCTGCGATAGGCCGGAATAGCCGTGTTGCCGCTGCTTCCTGCGCTCAAACGCAATTTCAAATTACTGATAAGTTCCTGATTTTTAAGAAATTTCTCTTCCGAAACGCGCCACGCAAAAGCGAGAGAAGGGAACAAAGCCCATTTATTTCCCGTTCCGAAACGCGACGAACCGTCTTCGCGCAAAGTTCCCGTCAGCAAATAACGATCTTTGATGTTGTATTCGGCTCTGCCTAAAACAGATAGCATTTGATAAGCGATGTACGAGGAAGTCGGAATTTGCGGTTCGATACCCAATTGCAAACCGTCGGAACCCAAATTGATATTCGGAAAATTTTGATTATTGATCGAAACGGATTCGGAAACGAATTTCTCGACAATCGCGCCGCCCATCACTTTCAAGCGATGGCTTTTGTTGAAACGTTTGGTATAAGTTAAAAAGGCTTCACCCAACAGTTTATCGTTTGCGGAATTGACTTGGATTCCCGTTCCGTGCGATTTGAAACCCTGCGAAACATTGTAGGGATAAAACGTTTTATCCTTATTGTTGTTATTGACATACGTTCCGGTCGCCTTGAATTGCCAGAATTTGTTGATGTTGTAATCCAAAACCAAACGAGCCACCAGATTGTTGCGGAAACGGTCTTTCGTGATGTCGCGTGCCTGAATGTAAGGATTGGAAATCAGCGACGACTCATCTTCTTCCTCCAAACGGTTGATGTCGAAAGGCGTAGTCGGTTTTTGTTTCAGCATATTGGTAATTACACCGTCGGCCGAACCGGTGGCTATACCATCGTAAACAGCTCTGTATGAAGATATATTGGCGGTCAGTTTCAATTTCGCATTCAATTTATGTTCCCAATTGATTCGACCGGACAGGCGTTCGTAAGCGCTGTTAATCACAATGCCATCTTGATTCAAATAGCCGCCCATCAGTGAATATTTGGTGCTTTCGTTTCCTCCGCTCAAATTCAAACGGTATTCTTGAATAAGCGCGGTTTGGAACATCACCTCTTGCCAGTCGGTGTCGGTTCCCTGCGCATAAGATTGCCAATCTTGGAATGAATTATTGGTACTCAAGGTCCAATAATTGGCGTCGGCGGCGGGACTGTCACGATAAATTTCCACATCGGTCAAATTGGCAGGTAGTTTTCCGTAAGGATAATATTT
>JAISWY010000080.1 GCA_031270925.1 Candidatus Symbiothrix sp. | reverse complement strand
ACCGGCAAGAAGAAGCATTTTCGCCCTGCAAATCGGTTTTTGTATTAGCCGAAGTGAATCCCAAACTTGTATTGATTTCCGACGAGCGATAAATGCCCAAGCCCGCAGGATTGATGCCGATACTTGTTACATCGCCGCCCAAAGCGCCGAATGCACCTCCCATGGCAACTCCACGCGCCGTTCCTTTCAAGTCGCTTCTCGACAAGCGCACGGCATCCAATTCACCTTCGGCGAACACACTCAAAATGCAGCTAAATAAAACTGCTAATAATATTGTTCTTTTCATTGCTTTTTAGTCTTTATAGTTTTTAAGATTCTTAAAACTCACAAGAATCTTAAGATTATCTTCTACCACCGGATGAACGACTACCGCCGCCACCCGAACTTCCACCTGACGAGCGACCACCGCCACCGGAATAACTGCCGCTCGACGACCGCGAAGAACTGCCGCTATTATACGACCCGCTTGACCGGGATGACGAAGAAGAGGAAGAGGAAGAAGAGGAAGACGACCGACTGCTTCCCGAATAACTCGACGACCTGTCGGAAGAAGAACGTCCTGAGTTCGAACTTCTATCGTTCGAATAAGAACCTGCATTTGAATTTCTATCTACACTGGAAGAACGGCTGTTAATGTCGGAAGAACGGCGCTCCGAACTGCCGTCAGAGGAAGATCGACCGGAAGAATAACTTTCACGAGAACTCGACGAACGAGACGAACTCGATCGATTACTGTTATAAGCCGATGAGCGACCGGCGGAAGAACTGCGTCCCGAAGAGCTACGGCCGCTACGATAATCCGAAGACGAACGTCCCGCATAATAATTGCCCGAATAATAGTGATGATTGTGGTGTCCATAATAACCGCCGTAACAGCCGCCATAATACCAAGGAGCATACCAGCCATAATAATAAGGAGAATGCCAATACCAATGGCTGTGATACCACGGGCTATACCAACCGTAATAACCGCCGTAATACCAAGAATCGTACCATGGAGAATAGCCGCCGTAATAATAATTGTTGTTGTAATATCCGCTCGAATAACTGTTGTTCGATTCGTTGAAATCAATTTCGTACTCATCGCCGTTTACGCGGATGTTGACGTTGTCGGCTCCGGAAATAACAATCTTAGTCGGATCGTGGAATTTGACGATGCGTTGTGTCAGGCCGTTTTCATCCACATATTCTACAATTGTATCTCCCTCTGCGGCAGCTGGTTCATTAGAAGAATAACGCCGATTGTATTCGTCAATATCGCGATCGGATAATGTGGCGAGAACAATCGGAGCATCTTTTTCGACTACGGTTGCCCGAGTTTTCGTATTTTTGGCAACCTTTTGACTTTTCGGAGAATAATAAATATCATCCTCAAACGATTGAGCGGTAGTGGAGAAAGCCACCAACAGCATCGCTCCCAAACCGTACCATTTTAGTGTTTTCATTGTAATCATAATTTTTTTTATGAAAATTTATTCCGTTTAGATGCACAAAAATATGAAAAGTAACACGAAACGCCAAAAAATTATTGATATTTAACAAACTATTTGGCAATCGGCATTTAATTTTTTATCTTTGCGGATAATAAACTTAATATTTATGGAGCAATTACACATTATTTCCCCTGCTTGGAATGTTTCAGATAACGTTCAACGCATGATTTCGGCGGTTGTATCGTCGAAAGTGGTTTTTCCTTTCGAATATACGGTTTACAGTGCCTGTATCGAAGACGAACAAAACCGGAAATTGACGAAATTGGCTGGAGAGCATCATTTTAAGATGGCTCAGCTCAATGACAAAACGTCCGCGCCAAACATTCAATTGACACAAATATTGCAGCATGCGCAAAAAAAGGCGATGAATGCCGGAGTTCCCTTATTGGTGGTCTGGCCCGAAGTATTGGTTGCCAAAGACACGATACAGGAATTATTCGAATACGGACGGATGATGGAGCGCTCCGGATTGATTTCGGCGATCGTCCGTGATGCAAAAGGCAATATCGCACAGCCACATTCCTTTGCGATGAGCTATAACAGGGGAATTGTTCCCACGCATCACAATGTGGGTTTGTTTTGCGCGCTTTTTACATCTCGCCTGTTGGCAATCATCGATTTCACCGATTTGCCGGACACCAAAGAAAGCTTTGAAGCCAAGATTTCGAAGCGATCGCGTCGCTTAGGTTTTAAAAATTATATGATTACCACTTCTTCGGTGGAATGGACACCGAAACGCGGTCGTTATACACTTTTGCAGGAAGATATGAATTGGTTGAAATACCAATGGTTTAAATTAGTCAAACGCTTCCGGAAATCACACAAATAAGTCATGTCACAATTATTTTTGATTCCGGTTACATTGGGCGAGACGCCTGTTTCCAAGGTTTTACCTGCTTATAATCGGGAGGTTATCTTGTCGCTTCGGCATTTTATCGTGGAAAATGTGCGCACCGCCCGCCGTTTTTTGAAACAAACCGAAGCGGACATCAATATCGATGATTTGACATTTTTCACGCTCAACAAACACACTTCGCGCGAAGAACTTTCCGGTTTTTTGCAGCCGATAAGCGAAGGTTTTTCGATGGGACTTTTGTCCGAGGCCGGCTGTCCCGCTATTGCCGATCCGGGCGCCGATGTGGTGGCTTTGGCGCAACAAAAACGGATTCCGGTAAGGCCCTTGGTAGGACCTTCGTCGATTTTACTGTCGCTCATGGCATCCGGTTTCAACGGGCAAAACTTTGCTTTTCTCGGTTATCTTCCGATTGATTCGGAACAACGGATTAAGACTTTGAAAACGCTCGAACAACGGACGATTTCCACAAATCAAACCCAAATTTTCATCGAAACGCCGTACCGAAACAAGGCTTTGGCGGAAACGATTTTGAAAACCGCCAAGCCCTCGACCCGTTTTTGCATCGCCGCCGATATTACTTTGGAAACGGAATGGATTCAAACCCGGAGCATCGCCGATTGGAAAAAAACGAAACTTCCCGATTTGTCGAAGAAGCCGTGCATTTTTTTACTGGGAAAATAAAACAAAAATATGTTGATTAAACTCTACGAACAAAATCCCAATCCGCGGGAAATCGAAAAAACGATGCAGATATTGCGCGAAGGCGGTATCGTGATTTATCCCACCGATACGGTTTATGCGATGGGTTGCGATGCTTTGAATGTTCGCGCCGTGGAGAAAATATGCGATTTGAAAAAAATCAATCCGCAAAAAGCGAATCTTTCCATTATCTGTAACGATTTGAGCGGCATCAGCGAATACGCCAAAGTAAGCAACACGGTTTTCAAATTGATGAAGAAAAACCTGCCTGGCCCGTTTACTTTTCTTTTGAATGCGACGAATAACTTGCCGAAAATCTATAAAAACCGAAAAGAAGTCGGCATCCGTGTACCGGACAATAATATTATCCGGACGCTGGTTCGCGAATTAGGCAACCCCATTCTTTCGACTTCTGTCCGCACAAAAGACGATATTTTGGAGTATGCCACCGATCCCGAACTTATCGAAGAAGAATACGGACAAACGGTCGATATGGTTATCGACGGTGGTTACGGAGGTTTAGAGCCTTCGACCATCGTCGATTGCACCGGCGAGGAAATTGAAATTATCCGGCAGGGAAAAGGAGTTTTGGAAGAGTGAAAAGATATTCTCTCTACTCATAGAAGGCGGGGGTATAACAATATACGCTTGCTAAATTTATAATGCTTACTCCCTCATCAATATATTCGTTGAATCAGGCTTATTTTCGCAATACCGGAAATGAAAGGTTTCATCCATTAATGTCTCATCTCTTTCGGCAGAAATTTTTTTGAAAAAATGTCACTACTGACCGACAAAAATTTTAGCCCATAAAAAAGGCAACCCTTTGCAGAATTGCCCAAAATGTCTTACCCTGAAAAAAGTTGACTCACAAAAGAGTTAACAATGTACATACACACGACAAAACAGAAGCTGTATTTTGCCAAGGTAATCAAACTACATTACGATCGTGGCTACGGAGAA
>JAISWY010000076.1 GCA_031270925.1 Candidatus Symbiothrix sp. | reverse complement strand
AGTCCCTCTTGAACGTATCAGTCGATATTATTTTGTAGTTCATAAAGCAATTCGTCTATGGTTTGCCCTTTTTGTTTCCCATCAAGAATATCCCGCACATCGCGAAAACCGCTTGCAACACTTTTATATACTTGACTTTTCTCAACCTTTGCCGGTTTCGCTTTTTCAAAAGTAACCACATCAGGGATTGCGGCAAGCATTGCTAAAACCGACTTCCCTGTTGAAGTTCGCTCATTGATTTGCATTTGATATGTTGCCATAATTGAATTGTTTTTATTTGAATTTCAGCACAAAGTTACAACAAATATTTGAATTGACAATTTTACACCCCTCATAAATGTAGGGAGGCTTGTGTGTTTAGCAAAATATTTGATATAGCCTGTTATTTTAATATGATTTTTTTCCCGGCACAAAATTTGATACTTCCACAAAATAAAATTACCTTTGCGGGCTTAAAATCGAAAAGGTATAAATCAATTAATAAAAACAAATGAACATTACGTTAAAAAACATCGACCCCGTAAACGCTACGCTGACCGTGACCGTGGGCAAAGACGATTATCAACCAAAAGTGGAAAAAGCATTGAACGATCTTCGGAAAAACATCGTGATTGACGGCTTCCGCAAGGGAAACGCTCCCAAATCGCGCATCCAAGCCCTATACGGCAAAGCAGTGCTGGTGGACGAAATCAACACCTTAGTTTCCAATTCGCTATACGATTATATCAAAGAAAGCCAACTCGACGTGCTGGGCGAACCGCTACCCTCGAAAGAACCGCAAGATCCGCTGGATTTCGATAATCAAAACGATTACGAATTTACGTTCGATCTTGCCTTAGCTCCCGAAATGGATGTCAAATTGACAAAATCCGACAAATTGACGTATTACGAAATCCAAGTGTCGGACGATATGATTGAAAAACAAATCAATAATTTCAAAGCAAATTACGGTTCGTATGAAACCGTCGAAACCGTCGAAGCCAAAGACATGGTCAAAGGCTTGCTGACCGAATCGGACGGTAATATTAAGGTAGAAGATGCACTGTTGATGCCATCGGTCATCAAAGACGAAGCCGAAAAAGCCAAATTCATCGGTGCGAAAATAGACGATATTATTATTTTCAATCCGTATAAAGCATACGATGGCCACGAAGTCGAATTAGCTACTTTTCTCAAAATCAAAAAAGACGAAGTAGCTGCACATCAAGGCGATTTCACGTTTACGATTGTCGAAATCACACACTATAAGGAAGCCGAACTGGGCATTGAATTGTACGATGAAATCTACGAACCGGGTACCGTAACGTCGGAAGAAGCATTCAAAACAAAAATCAAAGAAAACCTCACTCGACAATTGCAGCCCGAAAGCGATTACCAATTCTTTTTGGATGCCAAAGCAGCCTTGGAAGAAAAAGCCAAAGACATTCAATTCCCCGACGAATTTTTGAAACGCTGGTTGGTGGCGGCCGACGACATGCACACGCCCGAATCGGTGGAAGAAGATTATCCGAATATTCTTGCCGGTTTGAAATTTCAATTAATCAAGGATAAGCTATTGAAAGACAACGACATACAGGTTGAAACAGAAGATGTGAATGCAAAAGCCGCCGCCGTCGTCCGCTCACAATTCGCACAATACGGCATAAGCAATGTTAGTGATCTTCTCGTGGAAAATCAGGTACGGGAAATATTGAAAAATCAAGACTATATACAAAATTTGGTAAACCATGTCATCGAAGATAAATTGATTGATGTGTTGAAACAGCAAGTCAACCTGGAATCGAAAGAAATCACGGTCGAAGACTTTCAAAAATTATTAAAAAAATAAAACAATATGAACAACGATTTTAGAAATTACGCAGTAAAGCATTTGGGAATGAATTCCAATGCATTGGATAAATATGCCGTTATATCAAGCAATTACATTTCCCCGACTATCATTGAGGAACGTCAGTTGAACGTGGCGCAAATGGATGTTTTTTCCCGTTTGATGGTCGATCGTATCATCTTTTTGGGAACACAAGTCGATGATTATACGGCCAATGTGATTCAAGCGCAGTTGTTGTACTTAGACTCGTCCGATCCGGGCAAGGATATTTCGATTTACATCAACAGTCCCGGCGGTTCGGTATATGCAGGTTACGGCATTTACGACACGATGCAATTCATTTCGAGCAATGTATCTACGATTTGTACCGGAATGGCCGCTTCAATGGCCGCCGTGTTGCTTGTGGCCGGAACAAAAGGCAAACGCCAAGCCCTGAAACATTCGCGTGTGATGATTCATCAACCCTTGGGCGGCGCACAAGGACAGGCTTCCGACATCGAAATTACTGCCCGCGAAATCCTGAAAATAAAACAAGAAGTCTATACCATTATCGCCGATCATTCCGGCCAGCCCTACGAAAAAGTATTGCAGGACGGCGACCGCGATTTTTGGATGACCGCCGAAGAAGCACTTCAATATGGTATGATCGATCAAATTCTGACGAAAAAATAATGGCAAAATTCACATCCAAACAATGTAGTTTTTGCAGCCGTCCCGAAAACCGTGTCAATGTATTATTGACCGGCGAGCATGGTTATATCTGCGATGAATGCGCCGAACAAGCGCACAAAATCATTCAAGAAGCCATGCAGTCGAAGGAAGACAAGTTTTCGGCGGCGAAAGATAAAACGCCCCGTCCAAAAGAAATCAAGGAGTTTATGGATCAATACGTGATTGGTCAGGACGATGCCAAACGCTATCTTTCGGTGGCCGTTTACAACCATTACAAACGTCTGTCGCAGAAAGAAGTAAAAGACGATGTGGAAATCGAAAAATCGAATATTATCCTTGTCGGTTCAACCGGAACAGGTAAAACATTACTCGCCAAAACCATCGCGCGGATGCTTAAAGTTCCCTTTACGATTGTTGATGCAACTGTCTTAACAGAAGCCGGTTATGTTGGCGAAGACGTTGAAAGTCTTTTAACTCGCCTGCTACAAGCGGCCAATTACAACATAAAAGCAGCCGAACGAGGCATCGTTTTCATCGACGAAATTGACAAAATCGCACGCAAAGGCGATAATCCGTCCATTACCCGCGACGTAAGCGGCGAAGGCGTCCAGCAAGGACTTTTGAAATTGTTGGAAGGCTCGGTCGTAAATGTTCCGCCCCAAGGAGGCCGCAAACATCCCGACCAGCAAATGATTGCCGTCGATACCAAAGATATTTTGTTTATCTGCGGCGGCGCATTCGACGGAATTGAGAAAAAAATCGCGCAACGGATGAATACACAAGTCGTTGGCTATAATGCAAGTCGCGATAACAAGAAAATCGACCGGATGAATTTACTGCAATACATCGCTCCGCAAGATTTGAAATCGTTCGGCCTGATTCCCGAAATCATCGGCCGTTTACCGATTCTGACCTATTTAAAATCTTTGGACAGAATGGCTTTACGCAATATTCTGACTGAACCCAAAAATTCGATCATCAAACAATACGTCAAATTGTTTGCGATGGATAATGTTTCGCTTCGTTTCGACGAAGATGTTTTGGAATACATTGTCGATAAGGCAATTGAATTTAAATTGGGAGCGCGCGGCTTACGTTCGATTACGGAAGATATTATGATGGACGCGATGTTTGAGATACCGTCCACCGGTCAAAAAGAATTGCATATTACATTGGATTATGCCAAAGAACACATCGAAAAGACCGAATATCAACAAACTGCGTGTTAAAAAATCCAAGTTATGACAAATGATTCAATTTTTTTGAAAAAAAAATTGAAATTGTTTGCATTATTTCAATACAATAATATACCTTTGCCATAACGTAGTTGACTATCAAAAATAAATGATACAAGAGGATTTTTTAACGGAGGCGCTGAAGAAACATTTTGGATTCGGCTCATTTAAAGGCAATCAGGAAGCTGTTATTCGGAATGTCTTGGAAGGACGGGATACATTTGTGTTGATGCCGACCGGAGGCGGTAAATCGTTGTGTTACCAATTGCCGGCTTTGTTGATGAATGGAACCGCCATAGTCATTTCCCCGCTGATTGCTTTGATGAAAAACCAAGTCGATGCAATGCGTAATTTCAGCGAAGACAACGGTGTGGCGCATTTTATCAATTCTTCATTGAATAAAACAGCGATCGACAAAGTGAAAACCGACATCAAGGCGGGAAAAACCAAATTGCTCTATGTAGCTCCCGAATCGCTGACCAAAGAAGAAAATATCGAGTTTTTACGGCAGGTTCCCGTATCGTTTTATGCGATCGACGAAGCGCATTGTATTTCGGAATGGGGGCATGATTTCCGTCCTGAATATCGTCGTATTCGTCCGATTATCAATGAAATAGTGAGACGACCATTAATCGCGCTCACGGCAACGGCCACCCCCAAGGTACAACACGACATTCAGAAGAATTTGGGAATGATAGATGCGGCGGTATTCAAGTCGTCGTTCAATCGCGCCAATCTGTATTACGAAGTCCGCCAGAAAGATGCGAACATCGATAGGGAAATCGTGAAATATATCAAAGCCAACGATGGCAAATCGGGCATCGTATATTGTTTGTCAAGAAGAAAAGTTGAAGATTTTGCCGAAATCCTGCGCGCAAACGGCATCAACGCCTTGGCCTATCATGCAGGGATGGATTCGCAAGTTCGTTCCGAAAATCAAGACAAGTTCTTGATGGAAGAAGTAGATGTAATTGTAGCCACCATCGCATTCGGAATGGGTATCGACAAGCCGGATGTGCGCTACGTGATTCATTACGACATTCCTAAAAGTCTCGAAGGCTATTATCAGGAAACCGGTCGCGCCGGAAGGGATGGCGGAGAAGGAAAGTGCATCGTCTTTTATCTATATAAAGACTTACAAAAATTGGAAAAATTCATGCAGGGAAAACCGGTTTCCGAACAGGAAATCGGCAAACAATTGCTCGAAGAAACCAAAGCTTACGCCGAAACCGCCGTCTGCCGGCGAAAGATGCTGTTGCATTATTTCGGAGAAGAATATGGAGAAGAAAACTGTGGAAACTGTGACAACTGTTTAAATCCTAAAAAACAAGTGGAAGCGAAAGACTTACTAATATCGGTTCTGGAAACCGTTGAAATTCTGAAAGATAAGTTCAAGGCAGATCATGTAATCAATATCCTGCACGGCAAGGAAACTTCCGAAGTCCTGTCGTATGAACACGATAATCTCGAAGTGTTCGGCACCGGCAAAAACGAAGACGAGCGCACGTGGAACGCGGTTATCCGCCAAGCGATGATTGCCGGTTTCTTAGACAAAGACATCGAAAATTACGGCCTCTTGAAACTCACGGCCGAAGGGAAAAAATATTTGAAAAACCCTACTTCGTTCAAAATCACAAAAGACAACGATTTTGAAGAAGACGATGCGGTGGAAGAAACGCCTACTCGCGGAGGAGGTTCGTGCGCGGTAGATCCGGTGCTGTATTCGATCATGAAAGATTTGTGGAAAAAAGTCGCCAAACATTTGGGCGTTCCGCCTTATGTGATTTTTCAAGATCCTTCCTTGGAAGCGATGGCCACGACTTATCCGATTACTATCGACGAGTTGCAAAACATACCGGGCGTTGGCGCCGGAAATGCCTAACGTTACGGACAGGAATTTGTGGAAGTGATCAAACGCCATGTAACCGAAAACGAAATCGAGCGTCCCGAAGATTTGCGCGTGCGCACAGTCGCCAATAAATCGAAGATGAAAGTGTTTATCGTGCAAAGCATCGACCGCAAAGTGGCGCTGGACGATATTGCCGTAACCAAAGGTTTGGAATTTAGCGAGCTACTCGACGAAATTGAAGCGATTGTTTATTCCGGTACGAAAATCAATATCGACTATTTCCTGAATGAAATAATGGACGAAGAACATATCGACGACATCTACCTTTATTTCAAGGAATCGGAAACCGACGATTTGGAAATGGCCATCGAAGAACTCGGCGGCGATTACACAGAAGAAGAAATCCGGTTGGTGCGAATTAAATTCCTTTCGGAAATGGCAAACTAATTCACCTATGCAAAAAAATTGAATATGCTGAACAAAGTCATACCCGAACATCAAATTCAACAGGCGCAAAAACTGATTGAAAAATACGACAAAATCGCCATTGTTACCCATGTTTCGCCCGATGGCGATGCAATCGGTTCTTCATTAGCGCTTTATCATTTTTTGTCGGAATTGGGAAAAATCGTAAATGTGATTGTCCCGAATAATTTCCCCGGATTTTTGAAATGGATGCCCGGCGTGAAAGATATTATCGTACATGAATGGAAATCCGAATTAGCCGAAGAAGCCATTCAAACGGCCGAACTGCTTTTCTGCTTGGATTTCAATGTTTTAAAG
>JAISWY010000004.1 GCA_031270925.1 Candidatus Symbiothrix sp. | reverse complement strand
GTAACAAAATGGAAGTAATACGCTCAGATAAGCCCCTAATTTATCCGGGTTTCCGAATGTACTGCCTACGGGAAAATAATTATGAAAATTAGGAAGAGTCTTGGTAAATTGCAAACAGCAAATGACAATATGTGTAAATATCACTATTGGAACGATTTTAACTAACAGAGCCATAATTTCTTTTCCTTCCTCCTGCGCAGAAATACGTATAAAACAATAAAACAGGAAATATATTATCGGCAAAGAGAAATCCAAATCATTATGAGTACCCCAATAGAAATATACATAAAGTGCGAGTAAAAATAATGTGAATATATCGCTTGCTAAAATTTTAATGCTTGCTCCTGCCCAGGATTTCTTTTGCATTATAGCTATCACTCCCATAAGTAGAAAAGCTATCCCGAACCCCAACTGTTTTATATAGGAATTTTCATTCAACAATCCATTTATGCAAAGAAATGATATTAAGAACGGCAAACTGTAAAATAGATACTTCAAATACATGATATTGAATTGGGATAATTTATTCAAAAACGCACCAAAGAAAGAGCATCTCCTTGATGCGTTTTGAAATTAAATATTACTGCTTCTTTTTATTTTTGTTTTTCTTATAGCCAACTAAGAGTCCAATTAGAAATATAACTCCAACTAACAGGAGATATCTAAAATACATGCTAATACTAAACTTACCTCCTATCGTATAAGCAACCATGCAACCGATAGCCGCGGCTCCAAATAGAGCAAGGATGTAAATCCACCAGTTTTTTTTATTTATCTTATCCATTGCGATATAGTTTCCTGTATTGAAGCTTAACATCCACCCGATATTCCGCCAGCAATAGCCCCACCCGCATCTTCTGCAACAACTTCACTGCCTCCATTATTCCACCAATCAGTCATAGCTGTCGCACCGGTATCCCATGCTTCGCCAACTGCTCCCCAAGCGTCATCCCACCAACTTTTCAGCCTTATACTCTTGGGGGCAATTAAGTTGCCGTTTTTAATGCTAAACCTGTTAAGTTCATCATCGCTATATAATTCAAGCAATTCAGGGTAGTTCAATGCAATCATCCATTTGAGATGATTTTCTTTCCAATATTGGTACGAACTAAAAGCAGTGCTTGTTGCAGCATATATTGCAATCGCATCTGTCTCGGATAATCTGTTTTCGGAATTTATTCGTATCGCATCATCCGATTTTGTCAATGGCCTTTTCCATGCATTATTCAGCGATTCTTTACACAATTGAGCCGTTGTATTAAAGTTTTCATTTTTTGCACAAAAATCTATTAACGACTCTTTAGCCAAAGATTGATAATCGGTTTTACTGAAATCTACTTCATCTCCACTTTTTGTACGAATAGTATGCAAATCCTTTACGTCTTTAAAAAAGTATTCCAATCCTTCATTGTGTTTTACTCCAATTTTGCCGTAAGAGTCAAAAATATTTTCTGCCGTAGAAGAGTCAAGTTCTTCTTCAAATGTAGAGCAAGCTTGAAACCATAGAAATGCTGCAAGCAAGCATATCATTGTAGGATAAATTAGTTTTATTTTTGTATTCATATTATAATTGTTTTATTATTTTGTAACTATTCACCCTCTTACCACCACCGCTAATCCTTCCACTACATTCTGACCGTTTTTGAGGATAGTGTCGATGACTGAGCGGATGACGGCGAATGCGTGTGCCCCCTCGTACTTACATCAATAGCGCCTCAAAAAAAGATTTAGCCGGAATATCCAATATCCGAATGTGCAAATCACAGCAATAGCGTAGGGATTCAAATCTTAATCAATTTCACATACCGATTCTCCATCTTCAACAAATAAATTCCCGCCGGATAAGCCGAAAGATCGATTTCAGAACCGGTAAGCGTGCTTAGAACCAAACGCCCCGCAGCATCGTAAACAGATACGGAGATGGGAACTGTGGTTTGAATAAACAAACGTCCGCCGGTGGGATTGGGATAAACCCTTATGGCTTGCTCTTCGGGAGAAACCATAGCAATGATAGTCGTAGCCAAATGATGCGGCATTTCGTCCGGCTGAAAATCCAAATTCAGCTTTTTTAATACCGGAACCGGATAATCGCCGTTACGGAATTGCCAAACATCCGTAAAACTCCAATCGCGATTGGTAAAAACAGTATCGACCGACAATATTTGCTGCTTCGTGCGGATATGCGTTGCATTGATCCCTGATGGCTTTACAGCGCCTTGCTTTATGGTTGCGTCCAATTGTACGGAATTGATAACCACCACATTTTCAGACTTTTGATTATAAGCGCAAACCGGAGCTACCGACCATGCTCCCACTATCGAATCGTTCAATACAAAGGAATTTTTGACGGTCGCCACCACATCGTTTACCGTTGCGCCCGACATATCGGCGCTTCCAAGCAGACCGCCGGCCGAACCTTGTCCGCCTTTACCATTGACGGTTACAAGCGCATAACATTCTTCGATCAGCGAATTTTTCTGAGTGGTTTTGCCCCACAAGCCGCCTATATTATCGGTTCCGTAAACGCCGCCATAAGCGTAGGATTGTTTGATGTACGAACCTGTCGTTGCCGTATAACCCAAAAAAGCGCCGCCCTGCTTACCTCCGCGAACAAAGCCATTGAAGCAGCATTGCTCGATTTGAACATTTTCAAAATCGCAGACGAAACCGCCGAAATTATCTTTTCCGATGAGAGCTTTTCCTGCTTTCGTCTTGATTCCAAGGTTTTTAAGACTTAAATTTTTGGCACGGGCGATAAATCCGCCGCTACTGCTTTCGGTCGAACGATTCGACCAGATGTTGTACAAGAAAAAACCGTTGCCGTCGATTGTTCCGGTAATCGGTTGATTTTGAGTTCCCAACGATTTCCATCCTTTGGTTTTAATATCGTTGTCGGATTGCTCTTCTATCCATGCGCCCAAATCGAGGTTGTCGGTAAGGACAAATAATGCTTCGGAATTGGTGTTGGCCGTTAATTTTTCAATCAATTCATCTGCCGTAGAAATAAAGATAGCATCGGCAGGGGGACAATCGACATCGACAACCGTTTTATCGGCATTGACGGATAAACAGCGATTGGAAAATATTTGGGCGATGCTTTCCGATTGTTCTTCTCCTCCCAAGCCATCGATGCCGTGGGTAAAATAGATTTCTACCCAAGTCGGCTCATCCTCGAAAGTATAAGAATACCAACCTTCGGCCTGTCGCGGCGTCATTTTATAGACTCTTTCGGGATCTTCTTTCACATGGATGTAAATATCACCGCAATCGGCACAATTGTCTTTAGTTCCCCAACTCGATTCGCTGACATTGACATTAACCGTAAACGGGAACAAGGCCTTAAATTCATCTTGGATATAATACGTACTGTCGAGGTCGTTCCAAACGTATGTCAAATCGTAAAAACCCGGTTTGAGTGTTTCGGGGCCGTCCAACAGGCAAATATCGTAACCGATTACGTGCCATTTTCCTTGTCCGGCCACTTCCGGATGAAGCGATGCTGCGATTTCGTCCGGATTATTTCCCGGCCGCACCGTCATAAACTTAGCCGCATCATCAATATGTACTGGATAGGAAGAAATTTTATGCGTTACCGGATCGAACAGCTCTTTCGTCATCGGGATATTCGTTATACCCGGCATTTCGGGATAAGGTATGGGCGGCATAACCAAAAAATACTTTTGACCGGCCGGCCTGAAACTGGCGATGATAACCAAATCTTCGGAAAGATCCGTAACCGAATAAACGCCTTCGTTGATTTCGGCGGTTTTATCTACTCCGTTTACCGATAATTTCAGGATTTCGCAATTATCCGCCGGCGTGAGGGTGTAAGTGATGTTTGCACCTTCGTCATAAGCCGTTTCCGTATCAACAGGACTGATGCTTCCGAATGTTTCGTTGTTCACTTTGGATGTTACTTTGAACTCGGTGGCATAAAGATTGCTTGTTCCGATAAAGAACAAGGCAAACAGATTGAAAAGAATGAAATGTTTTTTCATGATATAATTTTATTTTAAAG
>JAISWY010000312.1 GCA_031270925.1 Candidatus Symbiothrix sp. | reverse complement strand
AATCACAACACTTGGGGCGGCTGTTTATATTCCGATGGAAAACTCTATCAATCAAAACGTTACGACATTACGCATATTGTCGATAGAGTAGGCGGCGGCGATTCTTTCATGGGTGGATTGATTTACGGATTGATTTCTTATTCCACCGATGACCAAAAAGCGCTGGAATTTGCCGTAGCCGCATCGTGCTTGAAACACACCATTTACGGCGATTTTAATTTAGTTTCGGTATCCGAAGTCGAGAATTTGATGAAAGGCGATGGCTCCGGACGAGTTTCCCGGTAAGTTTACTTATTGATACACCCGGACATAATCAATCAGGTATTCTTGTGGAAGCCGGGCTAAATCGACGCCTTTTTGTCCGCCCCAACCGCCACCGAAAGCCGAATTGAGAATCAGATAGAAAGCTTGGTCGAAAGGCCATGCTTCTTTAGTGTCTTCGGTTTTTTCGACCGAGTATTGTTGCTCGCCGTCGAAATACCATACGAGGCGATCTTTCCTCCATTCCAAACCATAAACGTGAAAATCAGAAGTGGCTGCGAGACAATTGATTGTGCGGCTCAATTGTGTATTTTTCGTATGATTGTATTTTTCGGAATGAACGGTAAAATGAATTTTTTCCGGATCGTAACCCACGTGTTCCATGATGTCGATTTCGCCGCTTTTCGGCCATTTACCGTAGTGATTCACGGCCGGAAGCATCCAAATAGCCGGCCAAGTACCCAAACACGACGGCAGTTTGGCGCGGACTTCAATCTTTCCGTACAGCCACCGGCCTTTGCTTTTTGTGTGGACGCTGGCCGAAGTAATCGGACGTATCTTGCCGTCAATCAAGGCGCTATCGTTCCGAATAACCAAATGAAGATAGCCGTCTTTTTGGTAGCAATTTTCCAAGCGTCCGACGGTGTAATATTGCTTTTCGCCGTTGCGGATGTAGCCTTCTTCGTAATTCCAAAGAGCTTTGTCGGGCAGTCCGTTGCCGTTAAATTCGTCGTGAAAAACTAATTTTGAAAACGGCTTAGGAGTGCAACTTACTAATAAACCGCTTACGAATAATACTCCGATCCAATTTGTTTTTTTCATGTTTTTTATTTTTAATTTGTGATAGAGGCCGGCGAACCTCGCCCCTACGATCGATTTACATTATCTCCATATATCGCGTGGGCGACATTCCGTACACTTCTTTAAAACTGTTGGAAAAATGCGCTTGCGAGGAAAATCCCGTGGCGTAGGCAATTTCCGAAATAGCGAACTTCTTGGTAGTGAGCAAATGCGCCGCATGACGCAAGCGCATCATTTTGATATAATCGCTCGGATTTTGATTCATCAATTGCTTCAGTTTGCGTTGCAATTGCGAGCGGCTCATACCGATGTGCTGTCCCAAGGTTTCGACCGACAATTCGGAGTTGGAAATCTGGTCTTTGATAATCTGATCGACTTTTTGCAGGAAAATCTCGTCGGCCGATTTCAGGTTGACAGTGCCTTCTTCGACCTCCAATTTGCCTTCAAATTTCTGTTTCAATGTTTCACGCAATTCAATTAATTTTTGAATCCGCACGCGCAAATGATCCACATTGAAAGGCTTGGGAATATACGAATCGGCGCCGATTTGCAAACCTTCGATCCGCTGCTCAATATTGGTTTTCGCCGTGAGCAAGATAACCGGAATGTGGCAAGTGTTCTCGTTGGTTTTGATTTTTTTCGTGAGCGCGATACCATCCATTTCGGGCATCATAATGTCGGAAATGATGCAATCGGGAAGTTCTTTTAAAGCTGTTTCCAAGCCGTTTTTGCCGTTATCGCTTTGAATTATCCGGTATTCGTCGCTCAAAATATCGGCGATGTAATCGCGAATTACTTGGTCGTCTTCCACCACCAATATTTTGTATTTGGCATTTTTCCGTTTTTCTTTCAATTCGGATTCAAAAGCCGATTCAGCAACTAATGACGGCTGTACCATCGTGGCCAGACTACGTTCGCGGTGTTCGGAAAGTATTTCATTGGGTTTCAAATAACTGTTGTCGAGCGGAATCAATACGGTAAACGTCGAACCTTCTCCCGGCTGACTTTCAACGAATATTTTCCCGTGATGAATTTCCATCAAGCTGCGCGAAAGATGCAAGCCGATGCCCGTTCCCGTGCGATTGCGGTTATCCTGAATTTGATAGAAACGGTTGAAAATCAAATCCTGATGCTCTTTTGGAATGCCGGGACCGGTATCGGAAATTCGAATCCGCAGGTTTTCGTTGAAACAATCGACTCGTATTTTGATTTCCCCTTTGGCCGGCGTATATTTGAAAGCATTGGAGAAAACGTTGAAAACCACCTTGTCGATTTTTTCCTGATCGAGCCACACCAAAGGCAAGTTGTCGGAAGTTTCGATGGTAAAACGGATATTTTTGTCGAGTGCGGCTTGGACGAACGAGTTCATGATTTCCTCGAAGAACGGCTTTACAGCAGTTTCTTCGGCTTGCAATTTTACCTGACCGCGATCTAAACGGCGCATTTCCATCAACTGATTGACCAAGCGCAAAATCCGTTCGCCATTTTGATATACCAAATGATAGGTTTTCAATAATTTGGGATCGTCCGTTTCCTTAATTAATTGTTGGATAGGCGTTAAGACCAATGTCAGCGGCGTCCGGATTTCGTGCGAAATATCGGTAAAAAATTGCAATTGCTGCTGCATCATTTGTTCTTCCTTTTGCTTGTTGATTTCTTCGCCTTTTTGCTTTATCCGTGTAAATGCGAAGCGGTAAGCGGAGTAAGCGGCGCCGGCAATCAGCAGCAAATAAATGATTTTCGCCCACCACGAAAAATAGAATGGCGGCAAAATCACGATTTTCAGACTTTTCTCGATGGAATCGGTTCCGGGAAGATAGGCCTTTACACGAAAAATGTATTCATCCGGACTCAAATTGGTATAAGTTACGGTTTTATTTTTATTCAAAGCTGTTTTCCACTCCTTGTCGAAGCCGTCGAGTTTGATTTCATAAATCACGCGGTCGGGATTGTTGTATTCGATACCGATAAATCCGATTGAGAAACTTTTCACGGAATAGGGCAGTTTGATTTTGTCGGTCGTATTGATGCTTTGGTGCAAAAACTCTTTTTTCTTGCTTCCCGGAACGATGCGCTCGTTGAAAACATATAAATCGGTCAGTGCAAGATTCAATAAAGCGTGTTGCGATTCGGTTTTGAACGGTGTGAATGCACTAAGACCGTTCACGCCTCCGAAAAATATTTCACCCGTTAGGGTTTGAAAAGAGGCGCCGCGACGAAATTCTTCGTTAATCACACCATCTTGCACGTGGTAATTGACGAATTTATTTTCCGAACGATCGAAAAACGCCAAGCCTTCACAAGTGCTGATCCAGACATTGTTGTCCTTGTCGATTTCGATGGCGCAGATCGACGAATTGGGCAATCCGTCTTCTTCGGAATAAAAGTGAATGCTGTCGGTGGTTTGGTCGATGCGGGTTAGACCGTTTTTTGTTCCCACCCATATCGTGCGGTAGTCGTCTTCTTTGACGGCAAAGACATCGTTACCGTTCAATTTTCCATTTTGACGGGTATAATCGGTAAATTGGCTGTTTTTCGGATTATAACAACTCATGCCTGCGCCGCCCGTTCCAATCCAAACCAATCCGTTTTTCCCGAAGCAAACCGTTTGGATGTAATTGCTTATCAATTGGTTTTCGGAGCGAAGCTGATTGTAGAGGAAGGCTTTATTTTCTTTGGTACGGGGATTGTAAACGCATAAGCCTTTTTCGTTGGTGCCGATCCAAAGATTTCCATCGGCGTCTTCGGCAATCGAATTGATGTCGCGCACCTCTTGTCCATTCACTTTCAAATCGATTTTTTCGAAGCGATTGGAACCCGGATTATAGCGATACAAGCCGTATAGATAGGTACCTACCCAAATGCGTTTTTGCGAATCTTCCAAAATTGAGAGGATACATGCGCCGGGCAAGCGGTTTTGTTCGTAATGGTCGATCACTTCGTGATGATCGTTCAAACGGTATAATCCGTCCCCATCGGTTCCAATCCAAAGTTGTTTGCTATGATCTTCTACGATACTCAAAACACATTTGGTGCCGATGTTTTTGTTCCGGTTGAACGGATTAAAACCGATATTGGAAAATAATTTCTGACCGGGCGGAATCATCAAAACGCCTTTTTGGAACAGCGCTACCCAAATATTCCCTTGCATATCTTCAAAAAAACCATGGACTTTCAATTTATGAGAATCAAGATTCAAAAGATTTGATTCATAAGTAGTTAATTGCTTCGTAACCGGATTGTAACGCTTGATGCCCTGTCCGTCGGTTCCGATCCAGAGATTATTGTTCCTGTCGCTAATCATGGTAAAAACCAGATTGACGGTCGGAATGTAGTTGCGCTTGAATGTTTTGGTGTAATGGTCGAACGAATCGATGCCACCGTCGAGAGTTCCAATCAAAACAGTTCCGTCGGGTGTTTCGTAAATGGTGTAAATTTGGTTGCTCGAAAGCGAATGCTCGTTGTTCGGATCGTGGGAGTAACTGATTATTTGATGATTATCTAAATTCATCACACTCAGGCCATTATCTTGCGAACCGACCCAGATATTACCAAAGCGGTCTTCAAAAATCGTATTGATATTGTCGCTGCAAATATTGCTGTTGGTGCGCATGTAAAAGGTAGGAGCGAGCGTTTCGACTTTCAGTCGCACTACGCCCGGCCCACTGGTTGAGAGCCAGATATTACCTTTTTTATCTTCAAAAATAGATTTGACGAAACGAAATTCCTTGATGTAATCGTAAGATAATTTGAAACTCGAAAAACTGTCGGTTTCGCGATGATAGCGTTGCAAACCCATCACGGTTCCCACCCAAAAATTGCCGTGTCTGTCTTCCAGAACTTGGATTACATGGTTGTTTTCCAAGGAAGTTGTGTCGCCTTGTATGTTGTGGTAAGTCTTGAAATCCAATCCATTGAATACGCACAGGCCGTTTTCGGTACAAATCCAGATATAACCTTTCTGATCTTGATATACGCTGTTGATGTGGCTGTTCGGCAACTTATCGTTGGATGTGAACAAACGATCGGTTTGCGCAATGACTCCGGAAGGAATCCAAGCGCAATACAGCAAAAGCATTAATTTTAAGCACTTCATTCTTAATAGTTTACAAAGTAAATATTGCTTTCTCCTAATAAAAAGTTGTAATATAGATACAAAGATAATCGTTTTTGACAAATGAACGGAAGGATTTAACATAAATTCACGCTTTCAAAATTCGATACTCAATTGTGGATTGTTTGGTAAAAGCCTGAAACTCATGCGATGATAGGGAGTTAGGCCGAATTGTTCGATACCTTTTCGATGTTTGGGTGTGGGATACGCTTTATTTTTAGCCCAATCATAATATGGAAATTCTTCGTGGAGGTGCAACATATATTCGTCGCGGTGCGTTTTGGCCAAGATGGAAGCGGCGGCGATTGACAGATATTTTCCATCGCCTTTCACGATGGTTGTATGCGGAATATCGGCGTATTTTTTAAAACGATTGCCGTCGATGAGCAAGTGTTCAGGACGGATTATCAGTTGATCAATTGCGCGATGCATGGCCAAAAAGGAAGCGTTCAGAATATTGATTTTGTCGATTTCTTGTGGGGAAACCGATCCGACCGCCCAGGCCAAGGCTTCTTTTTCAATTATCGGCCGTAAAGTTTCGCGTTGATTTTCAGTCAGTTGTTTCGAGTCGTTTAATTCTTCGCATTGAAAATCGGGAGGGAGGATTACGGCGGCGGCGAACACAGCGCCGGCTAAGCATCCACGACCGGCTTCGTCGCAACCGGCTTCTATTTGATTGGGATTTAGATATTGTAAAAGCATTTCTGAGAACAAATTACGACGTCAAAGGTACAATTTTTTCCATATCGTTTGGCAATTTCAAAAAAATGTCCTACTTTTGCGCCGCTAAAATGATGGCGAGATAGCTCAGTGGGTTAGAGCGCATGATTCCTACTCATGAGGTCCGGGGATCATAGCCCCGTCTCGCTACTTGAAACAGAGAGGTTTACGATGGAAAGTAAGCCTCTCTGTTTTTTATTTGCACACAATTTGCACACAGATTTCATGAGTTTTCTCATTCTATTCGGACAATTCATTACTCACCGATCATTTTATCCTAATAACCTGTTTATCTCATTTTTCCACTCATCCTCAAAAACTACCTGAAATTCGAAATTGTGATTCGGAAATTCATCAAAAAGTTCTTTCCATGCACG
>JAISWY010000300.1 GCA_031270925.1 Candidatus Symbiothrix sp. | reverse complement strand
TTACACAAAGGACACTATGTCCACTTTGTGTTCCTTGTGTAAAACTCTGTGACCTTTGTGGTTAAATAATTCGGAGCAAAACGACAATTTGAAATGCACCCCTTTTGAGACAGCCTCTTGTTTGAATCGGCTTTTGTTTTTACCGTTTTTTGCGCGTTAAGCCATATCCCGAAGCTAACAGGAGCAGGCAGGTTATGCCGCCGCCTACCGCCAAGCTGGGATTTGCCGGATTGGTGGTGTTGTCATCGTCGATCCCGGGGCGACCGTCTTCTTCGTCGTAACCGCCGCCACGCAAACTGCCGCCTGTTTGGGTGTTTTCGCCTTGCAACCAATTGTCGGTGTGATCTTTGATACTTCTGCGTTCGGCGAATGTGTTGATTGCCATGCAGATTGTTATTGCTAAAATGATTGTCTTTTTCATGATTTTTCTTACCTCTTCCCCCCGACCCCCTCCCCACAGTGGAGAGGGGGAGAGCGGACTACGGTTTATTTAAATGTTTATACTATTTTGAAAATATCACTGTCTTAGCTTCCCTCTCCATTTGGGAGAAGGAGCTAAGGATTATCGGATGATTGATTTGCTAACACTTGTTTTACCCGATTCGTGAATTTGTTTCACGATATAAACTCCGGTAGCAAGGGATTGCAAGCCTTTGTTATTCCCGATCCGAACACCCTGCAAATTGTAATATTGCGTAGCAACAAGCCTGTCATTTTCCGGGCGTGCATTGATTGATGTGATTTCGTCGGTAATGTCGATATGTGCCGGAGCGCCTGCAATCGCTTTCGAAAGGGTAATAACCGATTCAAAAGCTTTTAATGGAGTATCTTCCGTAATTTGTTGGAAAGCAGTACCGGCCGCATTCAAAACATAATAATAGCTAGCTGCATCTGCTGCTGACAATGTAATTTCTCCTAAGCTGGGATTGCTTACCAATTGATAGTTTGAACCGGAAGACAAATTCGTAGCAAATTCGGCGCTATTCAAAGTAACCGGACTGGTAGCGATAAAGCTGATTTGCTCGTCGGTATGCCAATAGGGGAACTGTGCAATAGCGGCTCCACCGGAATAAGTCGATTCGGGAATAAAATCTTCGCCGTTGACACTGCGCAGGTAATAATCGCCGTTATTGCCCGCAGTGTATGGTATTAATTCCGCAATCCAATTGTTTGCTGCAAAATAATGGCTGTAAACCGTATTAATGGTAAAGGGGAAGCCGATGGCGTACCATTTTTCGCCGGCAATCGTATAAGTTGCCTTGAGGGTATCGGTAACGTTGAGCGTACCGTCCAGCCTTGCGCCTGCTCCTTGTTCTATTGTCAGCGTTTTTAAAGTGGTTCCCGTAGGAATGACGGGTTCGATGGTGGATGACGGGATCAACACTCTATCTGTTGCCTCTGGGATAAGGGCGTCTTGCCAATTAGCTGTGCTTGTCCAAGCGGAACTCGCTGCTCCGTTCCACACAAAAACAGATGGACGGAATACGTATTCAAATGCGCCGATGTCGTATTTCTTACCGGTTGTAACTCCATTGGCGCGGCTGGTGCCGATGGCATCGAAAGCAGGTAAAGTAATGCCGGGAAACGTATTGGCGCCTGCATTAACCAAAAGACTGTTTGCATCGTTGATTGCCAGATGAGTTATGATGCCTTCCGGTGTTGTCGAAAGTGTTGCATCTAAATATAAGTTGTCGATGTCTGCTTGCGTGTCTGCAAGAGAATTGTCGCTGCCGTTCAGTGTGATGTTTGTTCCTGCCGGCGTTTGGGCGACAATCGTATTGTTGTTTGCTGTAACTGTTTGAGCAGAAGCGGAATTGATACCTATATCGGTCGATTCGGACAGATTTCCGACAATGGCATTATTTACCAGCGTAATATTATATTTGTTGCTTGCGGAATAAATAGCGCCCGTATAATTTTGATAAAAAGTATTATTTGCCAAAACCGTGGTTGTAACAGGTGCGGAAGGTGAAGGTGCGCCCAAACAGATAGCGGCATTGGGTTCTGTACTTAAACCGCTTTTGCCGTTTTGAAAGAATGTAGAGTTGGTAATACTTACATTGTTCAGATAATAATTCTGTGAGGAATTTTCTTTGGCTGTTGTAATAACACTTCCGTTTATACTCTGCGTGGTAGTATTGTTGGCAAAGACACAGCCGTCGATAACGAGGCTCCCTCCCCCTGCTGTTGCCAAACCGGTATGTGTAATAACGCCTGTACCGGTGGCGTCCAAAGTACGGATGTTTGTATTGTTTTTGAATACGGAATTTTTAATAATCACATCTTTCCCTCGACTGGTAATAGCGGAACCAAAACCGGCCTTATTATTGGCAAAGGTACAATTTTCGATGTCCAGCAAAACACCGGCAAAATAGATGGCGCCACCGGTACCGTCCGCGCTCAATGTTTTATCTTGCAATGTAAGATCCTTGATTCTTAATGTCTTGCTGGTATTACCGAAGCGGAATATTCGACGACCGGTACCGGTATCACTACCAGCCTTAATAATTGCATGATTGCCTTCGATGGTAACGTTGGCATCATTGAAGTTGATGATACCATTGGCCGACTGCGTCGTAGAAGTTTCTGTAATAGTTACACCTTTTTCCAAAACAATTAACACATTCTGACCGGCAGTGATGGACAAATTGGCATCTGCAATTGTTTTGTATGCCGTTGCCCATGAATTACCATTGCTATTATCACCGGAGGGAGATACATGAATCGTGCGGTCGGGAGCGGGACTGAACTCTGCGCTAATGGTATAATTCGCCTTTATATTACTGATGACATATCGGTTGTTTTCATCTAATGTTACCGAAGCTCCATTAACTAAGGCGCGCCAAATGTATGCGCCCCCCGCCGACGGTGTGAAAGTGAATGTTATGTTTGTCCCGCGCGGAACGGCTGCGAGGTTGCCATCGTAATCATGACTAATACTTCCATCGGCTACATCGGCGATAACGATCTCGAAACTGTTACGGGTGTATTCGACCGATACGGTATGATTGCCTGTAACCGTCAATATGTAGGTGTTCTCATCAAGTGTAACTTCTTGATCGTCAACCAATACTCTGCTGATGTCGAAACCTGCCTTGGGAGTAAAAGTAAGAGTAAGTTCGTTTCCGGCGCTAGTGGCATAAACATTGTTTTGACAAAGCGTTGCGCCGGAAACAGCGATTGTGCCGTCAGTTTCCGGATTGAGTGTGATGCAGGCATCGCTATTGGCAGTTGTTGTTACTTCAACTGTAATGTCTCCCGTAACATTCGTTAGTGTAAGCGAACCTTCTTCATCCAAGGATGTCGGTACACTGTTAACGAGTACTCCGCTAATATCGCCGCCACAATTTGCGCTTAGCGTCAGTGTAATATCGTGTCCGTGCATAACATGAATATTCCCGTCGGAAATATCGTCATCGTAATAATAATCGGTTGTTGCAATAGCGCCGCCGCCGCTAACCGTAACCGTATTGCTAATGCGATAGACATTCATTTCGTCAAAAGGCGCTTTTGCTTTAAATGCTGCGACTGCGTCGTTGTTCGGAACTAATACAATGGCCGTGGGGTCGAGACCCGAACCCTTGTAGAAAGCCGAAGCAACTACGGTACTTGTCGGAGGAGTTTCGGATTTGAAAATATATACTCGATTAACGGGACTTCCTTCCGGTAAGGCAAACGCATTATTGAGAATCTCTGATTGGATTTGGCCGCTTATACTCATTCCCATTGTTAAGGGAAAGGTAATCGTATCTATTTCGGAACAATTCTGGAAAACTTCCTCGCCAATAGTATAAATTCCTTCGGGAATTTCCTTAATAGCAACTCTACTGTCGGAAAAAACGCCTTTCCAATAGCGGCGTTTGGTATCATTACCATTGATTTTACCATTGATTTCCGTAAAAGAAACCTTAGTGTTGCGGAAAATAAAAGTGGCATCGCCCGTGATTGCCAGATTGCTCGGAAGAGTAGTTAATTCAAGATTACCACATTGGTCGAAGACGCCTCTGGAGAGCGCACCGTTCATGCTGGAAGGTAGTCCGGCAGGAATAGTTAATGCAGCGCAATTGACAAAAGCTTCTGTTTCGATAGAATTAAGGCTTTCCGGCAATGTTAAATTCGTGAGGTAGCGACAATTTGCAAATGCAAAAGCGCCAATGCTGACAAGTGTGTTGGGCAAATAGACGGTGGTAATTTCCGAAGTACTGGATGGAAATGCAAAGGCGCCCGATATTACATCTGCCTCGGCTGTTTCAATATATCCATATTCGCCGTTTAGCGTATGGTTGCCTCCGGTAGCGCTCCAATCTCTTTTCCATCCAAAAGGGCTTTGGATTTTATTGTTTTTTAGCTTGGTTGCGCTCATATCAACCGTTGTAATGGCCGGAAAGCGAACTCTTACGCCTCTCAAATCGAAATAGGTATATTCGGCAGATCCTGTTAAGATGACGTGTTTTACACGATTGACATCGGTGCCTTCCTCCGCCAAATCAAGACTATTTTGCGTTCCGGCAGCTTCTATTGCTGCGTGAATGTTCACGTAATAATCGGGGATTGTCGGCTCTCCCGGATTAGTTGTTGTACCCGAATATTGCGGATCAATAACCGTTTGAGTATTTAACTCGATTGTCAGGGTTATGTCGTCTCCCTGCGCATTGACATTCGCCGCCACCCACGGCAGCAGAAGCAACATCATTAAATAAAAAACAGTCTTTTTCATTTGTGTAGAATTTAAAATTTGAATGTAATTGTTATAACGGAACAAATTTAGGCATTTTACTTGCAAGCGATTTGCTTGAATTGAGTAATTGATTTAAGGGATGGCGCATTTTTTGCAGAAATGTTGCAAAAACAGTATTGTTTTGCGGCACAGGCTTTGCTTTTGATGAATATGGAATAAAAGAGCAGTAAGCGGATTATAGCGCCCTTTGTGAAACCTTTGTGTCCCTTGTGGTAAAAAATATTTAACCACAAAGTTCACAAAGAAGATACGCAAGGAACGCAAAGAATAAAAAATGAATTATAGCGCCCTTTGCGAAACCTTTGCGTCCCTTGCGGTAAAAAATATTTAACCGCAAAGGACGCAAAGAGAATACGCAAAGGACGCAAAGAGTCGGGATATTACCGTTTTTTACGCATCAAGCCATACCCCGAAGCCAGCAGGAGCAGACAGGTTATGCCGCCACCTATCGGGACTGAGGGTAATGAACCTTCCCCCTCGGTATCATCACCGGTAGTTGGCGGAGTGCCGCGTAAGCCGGACGAAGAAGTTGAGGCGTTTTCGCGTTGCAACCAATTGTCGGAGCAGTCTTTAATTGTTCTGTGTTCGGCGAATGTCGAGATTGCCATGCAGATTGTGATTGCTAATAATGTTGTTCGTTTCATTGTTTATTTCCTTGTTATTGATTATCTGACAATTACTTTGCTGACGCTCGTTTTGCCCGATTGGTGAATTTGTTTTACGATATAGATATTGCCCGATTGTACGGGGACGCGAACACCCTGCAGATTGTAATATTCCGTAGCAATGACTTCATCATTTTTAACGGCAGGAACAATGCCGGTGATTACATCGGTATCGACAACGATTTTAGGAGCGTGGGAGATTCCTCCTTCAGACTCCTCGAAAGTGAAAAACGATTCAAACGGAGCGATGATGGCCGTGCCTTCAACCAATGTATATACGGTTCCTGCGGAATTGAGCTGATACACAAATTGATCGTCCTCTAATCCGCTTGCATCCAATTCGAGAGCCGCAAGAGTGGGATTCGCTTGCAATACGTAGGTATCTTCGGTAAATATCAAGTCTTCGTTTTTCTCAAAATTGCTAATGTTACTCGAAATATAGGAGATATTCGATGGATAATGGAATGCTGCAGGAAATTTGATGATGTAGCCTTCACCGGCATCCAAAGAAATATTATCGCCGGTAATTGGGGCTCCAAATTCGTTGGCGTCGGTGTCCCTCTTTCTTAACCAGAAATTGTCGCCGGCTAAATCGGCGTCGTAATATTCGCTGTGAATACTTGTTACATCGAACGGGAAGCCGATGGAATACCATTGTTTAGCCTCTACCGTTTTTTGCGCCTTGATGCTTGCGGCCGACAGGGTGTATTCGCCCAATTCGATGCCTGCGCCCGGTTGGATGGTTACATTAGCGGTGGTGGTGGCGGCCGACAATACAGGCACAAGCGTTCCTGCGGGAATCACAACATCCTTGTCGGTGGCAGGGGGTCGCGTCGGATTCCAGTTTGCGGCGGTTGCCCAGTCGGTACCGGAATTGCCCGTCCAGATGTGATATTGAGCGTATTCGTATGCTCCTATATCTACGTAATCGCCGGAATAGCTACCGTTGGCGCGGGTTGCGCCGGCAATGTCTTTCGAGGGGATGATTAGGCCGGTGTGAGAATTAATGCCTGCGTCGATCAGGGGACTGCTTGCGCTGACAATGGGCAGGTAGGGCAGGCCGCTTGCCGGAGTTGTAAGATCGCTTGCCAAGCCCAGGGCTGTAACATCGGCTGCTTCGGTCGTTGATGTTAGTGTGTTGGTGGCATCGAATGCAGAAGCGATGTTGGCATGAACGGCGGTTTTCGCTACGATTGTATTGTTTTTGGCTACCACTGTTACAGTTGCCTTGGTACTGTTGACGCCTATATCAGTAGTGTTTTCTGGAATACCGGCAATCACATTGTTGATCAATGTTATGTCGTATTTGTCATTATCCATATAAATACTACCGTTGTGGTTGCCGTAGAAAGTATTGTTGGCGAAGAGGGTTGCTGTTTTTCCGTGGGTGCGATTAGTAGTAGGGGTCATTAAATAAATAGCAGCCCTTTTTTCTGATGATCCTCCACCGTTGTTATAGAAAACCGAATTGGTAACGGATACCTTGCTTAGCCAGGAAGCAACGTCACTACTTGCTTTCGCTACTTCAATAACGCTACCGTTACTTGCTGATGAACCGTTATTACGGAAGACACAACCGTCGATAATCAGAGAACCGCCCAATGGATCACTGGCTCCAGTGCCTCCTCCTGCATGAGCAATTACACCGCCCAAAGCGCCGATGCCAGTAGTACCAGTAGCATCGTTACCGGAAAATTCCGAATTGCGAATAATAATATGGCTCGCGCCGATACGACTTTCGATAACGCCGCCGGCTGCACTTGCCGTTGTATTGTTCAAAAAACGGCAATTATCAATTTCCATTAAAGCGCCTCCAAAGAATATAGCTGCACCGGTATGTGAGGATGCTGTAATGTTTTCTATGGTCAGATTTCTTACTCTGAAAGTACTGGTGGGCGTAGCGTTAGCGCGAATCATACGATTGGTATTGGTGGTTGCAGATTTCGGTTGAAGTGTCGCACCATTGCCTTCAATAGTAACATCCGTTGCGGCGGCAGGAATGTTTAATTTTCCGGAATCGGTACTTACACCGTCTGTAACTTCAAATGTTGCTCCTTCTTTCAAATAGATAATATTATTAGATCCTGTCATGGCTTTAAAAGCTTTCCCCATCGTAGCATAAGCATCTGTCCAAGACGTTCCGTTATTGGCGTCGGTGGCAGCGGGATCGACATAAATTTTCTTAACATTATCACCCACATTAAAGAACGTAGCGCTAATTGTATAGTCGCCGACAATATTAATATTGCAAACGAATGGATTATTGCCATCTACTGCAATCGAAGAACCGTCCAAAGTGGCGCTCCAAAGCTCATAACCGTCAGCAGGCTCGAATGTAAAAGCAATATTCGTGCCGCGGGATACGGATGTCAGGTCGCCGGAGTAGTCTGTCTCGATTGTGCCGTTGCTTATCGCATTGTCGATTGTAATTGTGAACAGGCTTTGTTCGCATTGCACGACTACCGAATGGTT
>JAISWY010000199.1 GCA_031270925.1 Candidatus Symbiothrix sp. | reverse complement strand
AAAACCACGCTGTAAATCGAATCGGGATCGTTGTGGATGCTTGATAAATCGAATTTCAGATAGGATTTATACGTCCACCGTTCGTCGCTTTGATGCGTGTAAGTGCGAATGCGATTCGGGTCTTCCAAATGGCGAATCACTGCATTTTCGTTGCCGCCGTTGGAGAAAATGTAAGTATCGTCGAGCGGATAAATCCGCTTGCCGGTTTGCGCGTTTAGCGTTGCAAACAAGACCGGCAATAACAGAAACAGGATATTCTTTTTCATTCCTAATAAATTAGATTTAAAGTGCAAAAATAGCGTTTTTTAACCAAGATAACTTCTGTTTATTTTCCATTTTACTTGTAAAATGTTCCTTTTATGCAGTTCCGAAGATACTCATCCTTGCCAAAAATGTATGAATAGCAGCCGATAGATATTCTGTCCGTTTTTGGCAAAAATGAGTATCGACGGCGATTGTTTTTTCGGGTTACTTTGCGGTCGAAATTAATTCAAGAGATTATCAATTAATAAATTTGTATCACTTAAAAATTCAATTCAAATGAAAAAACAATTCTTTTTTATGTTGGTTTGCTTGAGCCTTACGCTCAACACGTTCGCATTCAGCGGAACCGGTAACGGAACGGAAGACGATCCGTTTGTAATCACAACTCCTGCAGAGTTAAACGAAGTGCGCGACAACCTGACGGCGCATTATCAATTGGGAGCAGACATCGACTTAAGCGATTGGATTGCAAGCAATTCGCCGACTTATGGATGGGAACCCATCGGCTTCACAGGCACCAATGAGGTAACGGCTGTAGCCACTTTTGAAGGTTCGCTCGACGGCGCCGGACACGTAATTTCCGGTCTTTGGATCAACCGGCCGAGCAATAAGTTTGTCGGTCTGTTCGGACAGGTAACAGGAACCGTATCGTTCCGGAATCTGGGCGTGATTATCGCCGAAGGTAAATCCGTTACGGGAATGGAAAACGTGGGCGGAATTGCCGGCTGGCTAACCAATATCACGGGCAAAGACCCGCATCGTACCACCGTAAGCAATTGTTTTGTAAGCGGTAATATTGTCGGTGAAAAAGCAGTCGGCGGAATTATCGGTTTGGCCAATTGGAATCATCCGATCGTCGAAAATTGTTATTCTACCGGCCTGATTTCGTCGGCCGAAACATTGGGCGACGGCTTGGGTGGCTTAATCGGTTCTTCTTGGGGAAATGTGGAAACGAATCTAACACATTCGTATTCAGTTGCATCGCTTGTTTCAACTGCCGCTTCAGGTTCGGCAGCAGGTTTGATGGGTTCGGCCAGCGCCAGTAACGCCGATGGAATCGTGTTGAATATCGCTAATAATGTGGCGGTCAATCCCACCATCGACGCACAAAATCCCAAACGAATTATCGGTTATACTAAAAGCGGTGCGCATTTGAATTTGTCGAATTACGCTTATGTGGGCGTTCTGTTGAACGGTTTGGACGAATGGCTCGGATACATTGATAACGACGGCGGTCAGGATGTAAGCGCAACCGATTTGTCGAGCGTCGATTTTTATACCGATCTGTCGTGGGATATGCAAGACGTTTGGCAATTGGGCAACGGAACTTACCAACTTCCCGTATTGAAAGGATTGCCTTTGGATAAACAACCGCTTACGGCTCTCGATCATTTGCCGGCAGGAAATACGATTATTAACGCAACTGTCGAAAGTTTCAAAGTGGTTTGCCATGACGGTCAATTGAGTTTCCAAAATGCACCGGCCGATGCAAGCATCCGCGTTTACGATTTCGCAGGACGCTTGGTGGCCGAAGGAACTAATGTAAGTTCTTTGAATAAAGGTGTTTATGTAGTAAAAGCAAATCATCTGAGCGCAAAATTCATCAAATAAATTTTTCAAATCATGAATTGTCTTAATTTCAAACACATCGTTTTTCCTTTGTTGTTTTTCCTTATTCTTGTGCCGGGAAAAGTATTCGGCGAGCAGGTGCAAGCCTACGATTTGCCTGCCTGTCATGCCGCATCCACTACTTTTCAAGTGAAAGTGAGCGGCGTATCGGTACCGGTCGTCAAGTTGTGGGGCGTGTATGAATATGCACATTATTCTTTTTCGGGCGCCACGACGATTACGATTAGCGTTCCTCAAAATATTACATCCTATTCGATTAGTCCGCTGGCATACAATATTACGGGCATCGTGAATGGAAAAGCCTTGCGTTTGGAATTAAGTCAATCGCGTTATTTGATTATCAAAATTAATAATTATCCCGATTTGGTTATCGCAGCCGATGATTTGGAAACGGATGTGCCGCCCGCTTCGGGAGAGGGTATTTTCAATATTGTAAGCAGTTATGGAGCCGATCCCACCGGAAGCAACTTGTGTACGACGGCAATTCAAAGCGCTATTGATGCGGCTTCGAGCTTTGGAAACGGCATTGTATATATCCCGCAGGGTGTTTTCCTTAGTTCGAATATTCGTTTGAAAAGCAATATCAAAATTTATATGGCGCCCGGAGCTGTTATTCGGGGAACCGGAAACGGCGCCGATTACCGCAAATTCTATCAAAAAAATTCGATTCCGATGGAAGGAACCTGGTTTTTGTTTACTGAACGGAATGTAACGAATATCAAGATTTACGGTCGCGGAATAATCGACGGAAACGGTTACGAAATGCGTATGAACGCCTCGACAAAAATGCTGATGACCCTTTTGATGCCCTTGCAATGCAGTAATTTTACGGTCGATGGCATCCTTTTTCGCGACAGCGGATTGTGGGGAACCACATTAACCCGTTCCAACGACTTGACGTTTTTAAATACGAAACATTTCAACGAAAATAATAATCTATTGGAAGACGACGCCGTGGATGTGCAGGAATGTCAAAACGTGCTTTTCAAACATTCCATTGCCATTTCGGAAGACGATACCTATTCGACCAAAACGTGGAATGCCAATACCGACATCGCCGACAACTGGTATGATTCGCCCGAAAATCTGGACAATGTAGTGTTCGACGATTGCGTGGCATGGAGCCGTTGTGCCACTTTCAAGGTGGGATTCGGCGTTTGTCAGCCGCAAAACAATATCGTTTTCAAAAATTCGATTTCCTACCGGAGCATGCGTGCCATTGCGGTCAATCACAAATATTGCCCCCAACCGGCTAGCAATATTTTGTTTGAAAACATAGATATTGAAAATTTTTGGCCGCGCACGGGTAGCAGCAATATTTGCCGCTGGCTCGAATTTGATATGGAAGAGGAAGGCGGTCGGTTGGAAGGAATCCATGTGAAAAATGTGCGTGTACGCCATGTGGGACAAGTGCCGTCGGTCATCAAAGGATTGAGCGCCGCCACGAAAATAAAAAATATCACACTCGAAAATATTTATATGTACAGCGACGATCAACCGGCCAAAACTTTGCAGGAAATGAATATTACCAACACCAACAATTATATTGAAAACTTGACAATCTTGTCTTACGGAACGGACATAAGCGCAGCTGATGCGAAAATCAATCATTCGATTTATCCGAATCCGACCCACGGACGTTTTTTTATCACCGGTAAACCGGAATCAGAAACGGTTTCAATTTACGATCTTGTCGGGCGACTTGTGTTGCAAACGCAATTGCCGGAAATCGATTTATCTTCTGAAAAACAGGGAATTTATTTCATGAAAATTCAAAATAAAACCGCAAAAATTCAAAAAATATGATACGCAATCGAATATTATTGGGAATCTTCGGCGCTTTGATTTCGCTGCCGTTTCATGCGCAGGAAACCTATCGGCATCTTATTATTTATGGACAAAGTTTGTCGATCGGATCGCAATCTTATCCGTTATTAACCTCTGAAATTCAGCCTAATAGCTATATGCTGGGCAGTCAGCTCTGGATTAATTTCAGCAATACGGGCTATACCGAAGTCAATCCTTTGCTTCCGAAAATAGTGGGAGGAACGCCATCCGACGACCAGATGAAACGTAGCGCCGGATTGATTGTCGAATGTCCTCTGTACAGCGTTGTAAACCATATTCAACGAAAAACGGGAAGCGCCGATAAAATTTTGGCTACTTCGGCCGGTTATCACGGTCGCAGCATCGAAGAATTGTCGAAAGGCTCGAATACATCGCAGTATTACAACGATTTTTTAAGGAGTGTGATT
>JAISWY010000172.1 GCA_031270925.1 Candidatus Symbiothrix sp. | reverse complement strand
TACTCCGAAATAAACACGGAATATGTAAATTCAGAACGCTCTCTCAACGAATTAGTATTGAATTTTTCACAGGAAGAAAAAGAATCGCTGTGGCAATCGCTCTTAAAAGCGGCGCAATCGAACGGAAAAAATTCGTATTATAATATTTTAAGCCATAATTGTACCGCGCTCCCGCTACGCTTGCTCGAAGAAAATACGGCCGGAACAATCTGTTGGGCTAAAGAAGACGCCGACGAAACTTACCGGAGTTTTTGTAATCAATGTCTCCAAATTCATCCCTGGTCGCGGTTTTTATTGAATATATCACTGGGAAGAACGACCGATCGCCCGATTACTTACCGTGAAAGCTTTTTCCTTCCCCGCAATTTAGAGAAGGGTTTGCTTTCGGCCAATGTTGTAAACAGCCCGGAAGATGTTCATCCCTTGATTGCCGGCAGTCATTATCTTGTATCGCCGGTCGAGAAAAACGTAACTGCGCCTTTTTTTACGCCTTTGCTTTGCGGATGGCTGTTGTTGGCGATCGTACTAATAGTGAGCGGAATAGAATGGAAACACAAACGCCCCTTGCGGTGGATAGATGCACTATTATTCGGTGTAGCCGGAATCGGTGGATTGTATCTGTTTTATATTCAGTTTATGGCAATACAATGGTTTTCTTCGCCGAGTTGGTGGATTTTATGGTTGCACCCACTGCATCTATTAGCTGCGGTTTTGTCGGGAATCAAACGTTTCGACCGTTTGGCTGCATATTATCATACGTTGAATTTAGCGGCATTGATTGTCATGTCGGCAGGTCTTCTCGTAATACCGCAATATTGCGATCCGGCTTTTGTGCCGCTGATATTGTTATTGGCCTTACGGTCTGTAATCCGTATGGCGCTTTGGAAAAAATCAAAAAAAATCGACACGAGTTTTTAATTATTAATATTTACAATTAAATTTTTTTTTATCATGAGAAAATTATTCTTTTTAGCGATTTTTGCAAGTTGTACTCTGATTACAAATGCTGCTTGGTTTGGGAGTTTAAATTATTTGAATGAGTTGGTTACTTCGGTTACCGATTCCGATGAAAATGCTTTGTTGAATTCTGTCGGCGATCCGATCCCGGATCTTATAAAGAATGATTCGGGAGCAACGAATAATGATGCTGGTAACGATGCAGAGATCGCCCGATGGTCATTTGATGGAGTGGTATGGTTGGATTTAAGCGATGTCGGTTTGGGTTTGGGTTATTGGGATGATGCTGATACTTATCTGATGCTTCAAAGTGTCGATTGGTCGGATTTCGGATACATCCAAAAAGCCGAACACCCTATCGTATGGATTCAACCCGATATTTATGATCCTGTGATGCTCGCCGGTACCAACGACGACAAGAACGCCGTACAAGACCGCGACCTCCAATTCTTGGAAAGCCTGAACTTTTCGGGTAACAAATTCTATTCCTTTGAATTAGACGGTAGCGGCATCACACCCATTACATCTGTGAATTTTTCAAACAATCCCACTTTGACACATTTGGTTGTTTTCAATTGTCCGGAGATAGTAGAAGTGGATATTACCAACAGCAATCTGCCGCTTTCGACAGTATATGCTATCTCGCAAACCGTCGAAACAGGCTTGAAATACGCTCCACAAGGTACGGTAAGCCTTTCGCTGCCCTATAATGCAGTGGATTTGAGCGCCGAATTAACACTCGGCGGAACTGCTTCGGAAATCACATGGACAAGCGGTGCGCCTGCTTCCTCGGCCGATGGCGTTTACGTTTTCGATGCTTCCTCGATTGGACAAACCGTAACGGCTAAAATCGTCAATAGCCGCTTGAGCGCTTTCGAAGACGGTTTGGATTATGAAATCGCATTGACCGACGAAGGTGAAGGTACCGGCATTAACGCTCCTGCCACAGACAGAAAAGTATGGTCGGACGGCAATCAATTGTTTGTTTCGTCTATCGCTACGGAAAATGTTCGTATTTATACTATGGACGGTCGTTTGGTAAAACAACAATCGCTTGGCGCAGGAAACTCTTCGATTTCGCTTGACAACAATTTGTATCTTGTGCGCTTTGCCGATGGTGCGGTGCGGAAAATCGTTGTACAATAAAACACTATCTCTAACGGCTTGTTATTTCCGAATATAAGTAGGGAATAACAAGTCGTTTTTTTAATATATAAACAAAAATAAACATATTTTTATCACTTAAATATTTAATATCATGAAAAAAATCTTTGTTCTTTTATCTTTTGTTTTGATTGGCTTGGGGTGTGCGGCAGCAGGACCTTATTATTGCGGCTTGAATCAACTGCAACATTTATTGGATAATATTACGGAATCTAATTTTTTGGATACTGAGGGTAACGAGGTGATCTTACCTGCAACGAGTAAGACAGACGATGCAAACTGGGGAAAAATCGGCGGTGTTACTTGGACGGAATCTATGGGAGGTTCTAACTTAGGCTACTTCACTGATGATAAAAATAATTATATGTTAATCAGTTCCATCGATTGGAGCGGGACTACCTATTCCTACCATCAGAAAGATGCTACTACAATAGCATGGGTTTCGCCGACACAAAACGATATTGATAATAAATACCCAAATACTGACATTTTACAAGGCAATGATCTGCGTTGGCTAACTTCAATAAATTTATCCGGTAATGATTTTAAGAATATTTCAATTGTGGGTAACGATCGAATGATTTTAAATACCGTAAATCTCTCCAACAACCCCACATTGCAATCGCTATCCATTACCGGTTGTCCAGAGTTAGAATCGGTTAACATTACCGGTTGTGAGTTATCATTCGCCGAGGTAGAAACCATTCTTAATAACGTTACAATGAAGAGCGGTTATAATGTAACTTATACCGCACAAGGTACAATATCTATGCCTGTGGATGCTGTTGATCTCAACGATTTGCTGACGGCTTGCGGAGAAAATACTACCGTTGTTTCTTGGTCGGAAACGTGGGAATCCAGTTCCGAAAATGTATATGTTTTTGACGAATCTTTGGTAGGTCAATCGCTTACTGTAACTCTGGCAAACAGCAACTATAGCGAAGTTGGAAATTTGCAATATACCGTTAATCTGACCGGTTCTACTGCTACCGCAGTGTCTTTCTCTGTAAACTCGCCTCATGGTAATGTTTCGTGGGCGCCCGAATATCCTGCTATTAACGAAAGCGTAACAATTACAGTTACTCCGGCTACAACATGGTGGGATATCACATCGTTTACTGTTGATGATACGCCTGTTGTATTGGATGCTAACAATCAATATACATTTACCCCAAATAAAAACTCCTACAATTTGACGGTTAACTATTCCGGCTTCGGCGGAACGGGTGCAGGCGACGCAGGTTCTCCCTATATCATTACAAACGAACGGCAACTCAATCAAGTGCGTAATGCTTTAACGGCGCAGTATCAATTAGGTAATGATATTTCGTTGGTCGATGCGTGGTCGCCCATTACAGATTTTGAAGGGAAATTGGATGGTAATTACCATATAATTTCCGAGTTGACAATCAATACTGCCAATAACGAAAATGGCTTATTCGGAACAACGAAAGGCAATGTTGAAATTAAAAATTTGGGATTAACCGGTGTAGATATTACAGGGAAAGCGCAAACCGGAGGTTTGATTGGCGAAGTAAAATCAGGAACGACCTCTATTCAAAGTTGTTTTGTTTCGGGCAATATATATGGTAGCGCAAACGTAGGCGGATTGGTCGGTAAAAATTCCGCTTCGTTAAGTATTACAAACTGTTATGTTACAGGTGAGGTTGATGGTAATAATACCGGCGACCGTGTGGGCGGTATTGTAGGTATGGCCGAAGCAACGTGTACAATAGATCGTTGTTACAGTTTAAATTCGGTTTACAATCATTCTTATGGCGCCGGTGGTTTTGTCGGATCCAAAAATGGCGGAACGCTTACTATATCCAATAGCGCAGCTATCAATACAACGATAAAGGGTAATAATGATACTCATCGCTTGGTTGGTTGGAAGAACGGCGGAGATAGTGATTTTGATTATACCAACAACTTCGCTTTTGCCAATACATTGGTTAATAACAATGTTATTACCGACGGAGCTGCTGATAATGTAAACGGTTTAGACAAAACCGCTCTCCAACTCCGCACCCAATCCACCTACGAGACCGATTTAGATTGGGATTTCGACGCCGTTTGGACAATGGGCAACGGCAATTATCGCCTGCCGGTACTGCAATCATTTGCATCCGCCGCTCAATCGAGCGATTATGTATCGCACCTTCCCATCGAAGCTACATGGAAATCCGATGCCGCTTCTACCGATATAGCCGATGCCGACAATTGGGATGCGCTTCCCGTTTTCCCCGATGAGGATATCATTGTAAGTTATAACGCTTCAAACTATTATCCGGCATTAACCGCCTCTACTGCGATGGCGAATGTTACCCTCCGACCGGGCGCCGGTATTGTTTTGGATAATCATCAATTGTCGGCAACGAGCATCAAGGCGCAACAAACCGTTACGGCAAAGAAATGGTATGCCATCGGTTTTCCGTTTAATGTAACAAGCATATACAGCGAACATTACGAAGATAATTTGGATGCAGGCATTAATTTTTGGATGAAATCGTTCGATGGAGCGGATTTTCCAGATGTTAGTAATAATACTCTTCCGGCTTCGGGTCAAGGCTATATCATCGAATTTCCTAGCGATTTTGCGTATTCGTCGGATATCTCTTATATATCGGGTGCAATAAGCAATCTGGTAAAAGGCGAATTAAGCTTTACGGACGATGCTTATGAGTTGCAAGCCAATCCTACATTAGCTCCTCTTGCAATAGAAGCGAATACATTGCCAACCGACCAATACATTTATCAACTCAACAGCGCCGGTACGGTTTATGCATTGATTACCGGTTCTGCCACCATTGCGCCTTTTGAATCGGTTGTTACGTATAAGGAAAAAGACACTCCTCATAAAGCCAGTATCAATACCGATGCGATAACGGGTATTAGCACAATAATTGAAGACGATGTGGTAATCGAAACGCAATATTATAATTTGCAGGGAATGCGCATCCCCAAGGTAGAGACGGGGCAGGTCCGCTCTCTACCATCGGTGGCCGGCAATCTCTATATTGTGAAAGAAATTCACAAATCGGGCAAAACGAGTGTTTACAAATCAATTATCCAATAAAAACAATGAAACGGACAACATTATTAACAATAGTCATCTGCATGGCAATCTCAACATTTGCCGATCGCAGAACCCTGAAAGAGCGCACGGAAACGTGGCTGCAACGCGATAATACGGAAACTACCGCAGGCTTGCGTGGCGAAGGCGATGCGCCCGCCGTCGGTGAAGAAGATCCCACGCCCACTCCTGCAATTAGTCCTGTCGGCGAATCCCTCGGTATTTTACTGGTCGGCAGTGCGCTCTACGGTGCAAACATTTTCAGGAGAAAAAAGCAATGAAATATCTTGGAATAATCTATTTTTGCTGTTTGCTGTGCCTCTCCACAAAGGCGCAGCAAACAGTTTATTCGTTAAATTCGAGTGTTGATGTGGAATGGAAAGTATATCCGGTGGCTTCGGCAAGTTCAGTCGGCGCACTTTCATCGCCCGATTACAATACTTCGGCTTGGATTACGGCCACCGTTCCGGGAACATTCTTCGTCGATTATGTCAATGCCGGATTGGAAGCAAAGCCCGAATATGCCGACAATATCTTTCTGGTGGACGAATCGAAATACAATCAAGCCTTTTGGTATCGCGCCGAATTTGAAATTCCCGCTTCGTTTACCCATGAAAAAATTTGGCTGAACATGGAAGGAACTAACAAAAAAGCAACCGTCTATCTCAACGGAACGCAATTGGGAATCATCAAAGGCCATGTACAACGTGCCAAATACGATATTTCTTCCAAGATTTTCCAAACCGGAAAAAATGTTTTGCTGGTTCGAATCGATATTCCCAAACAACGCAACGACCGCAACCCGCAAGGCTTGGACAGCTATGCCAATTATGCGATGCCAACCTACATGAGCAGCGCTTCGTGGGATTGGATGCCATACGTGCCGGGATTGAATTGCGGCATTACCAACGACATTTTTCTTTCCGCTTCGGGAACCGTCAGCTTGAACGATACTTGGATTCGCAGCCTTGTAATAAACAAAACACAAGCCGAACTGACCCTTTCGACCGAAATGAAAAACACCGGTTCGCAAACGGTTACGGGAACTTTAAACGGTGTGATTCTTCCGGGTAATATCCAATTTTCCAAAACAATAGAAATTCTTGCCAATACGGAACTAACCGTAAGGCTGGATAAAAACGATTTTTCTCAACTGATTATCAACAACCCGCGTTTGTGGTGGCCGAATGGTTACGGCGAACCGAATCTATACGATTGCCGGCTTACTTTTTCCGTGAACGGCGAAATTTCAGATGAGGCAAATCTCTCGTTCGGAATTAAAAAATACGAATACAAAACGGAAAATACGGCTTTGACATTTTATATCAACGGCGAAAAAGTTTTCCTGAAAGGTGGTAACTGGGGCATCTCGGAATACCTGCTGCG
>JAISWY010000126.1 GCA_031270925.1 Candidatus Symbiothrix sp. | reverse complement strand
CGCCTATCTTGTTGCGGAATTGTCGGGAACATATAAAGTCCGCACCTGCAACAACGGCAACGATGCCTGGCAAATAATCTTGGCGGAAAAACCGCAACTCGTTATTTCCGACGTTATTATGCCCGGAATGGACGGATATACGCTACTCAAACAAATCAAGAAAAATGTGCAGGTCAATCACATTCCAATCATTTTGCTCACTTCGCGAACCGAATCCGAAGACCGTATTAAAGGTATCAAATCGGGCGCCGATGCCTACCTGAACAAGCCTTTCAATCTCAACGAACTGAAAGCGCATACGGCAAATCTGCTCGAAAACGCTCGCCGCCTGAAGGGAAAATTTTCCGGTACGGTAGAGCAGGAAAACAGAGTAGAGAAAATTGAAATGAAACTGAAAAACGACGAACTGATGGAGCGGATCATGAGAGTTGTCAACCAAAATATTGCCAATCCCAATTTAGACGTCGATTTTTTGGCGCGTGAAGCAGGGATTTCTCGCGTGCATTTGCACCGCAAACTCAAAGAAATGACAGGCGTGCCTGTTGCTACTTTTATCCGCAATATCCGTTTGCAGCAAGCGGCGCAACTGCTGAAAAACAAGCAGCAGGACGTGGCGCAAGTCGGCTATGCAGTAGGGTATGAAAATCAGGCGAATTTTGCTACCATATTCAAAAAACAGTACGGCGTGGCGCCGTCGAAATATGCCGAATCCTTCCAAAATCAGCCACAAAATACGGCGGAAGAAAATTCATAGGTTTTTTCTCTGCGAAAAAATGTAAGAATGGCTTTGTTTTTACTGCTGAAAAGTGTAATTTTGCAGTGTAATTTGGTGCTGAAAAATGTAATTTATCAATTAAATTTTGCTTTAGAATATGTATAGAGATAGTATTAAACAACTGATAGATTGGAAATTAGATAAAGGGAAAAAACCACTTGTTTTTTACGGTGCAAGACAAGTAGGAAAAACATATCTTATTCAGGAGTTCGGCAAGCGGGAATACCCCAAAGTTGTGTATATAAATTTTGAACGGGCAGAGGAAATGCGAGATATTTTCCAACGCGACCTTGACCCTAAACGACTGATTACTGCTTTTGAATTTTACTCCGGTTTGAAAATCACACCCGAAGACACGTTGATTATTTTGGACGAAATTCAAGCCGCGCCACGAGGCATAACTTCGTTGAAATACTTTTGCGAAGAAGCGCGAGCGTATCATATCATTGCTGCCGGTTCGCTTCTCGGTATAAACATTCATCCCGACGAGTCGTTCCCTGTCGGTAAAGTGGATATGCTGACACTTTATCCGATGTCGTTCTACGAATTTTTGCTTGCAATGGGCGAAGAAAATGGCTTGGCGAGAATTTTAAGGGAAAAACATTTTGATTTGATGCCTGTTTTTGCCGAAAAATTCAAAGAATATCTGAAATACTATTTTTATGTCGGCGGAATGCCCGAAGCTGTTGCGGTATTTGCAGAAAACAGAGACTGGAAAAAATCGCGAGCAATACAAAACAAAATTCTGAAAAACTACCGCAACGACTTTTCAAAACACGCTCCAAAAGACATTTTACCACGAATAAATATGGTTTGGGACAGTATTCCCGCTCAATTAGCCAAGCAAAATAAAAAATTCATTTACGGCGTTTTGAAAGAGGGCGCCAGAGCGAAAGAATTTGAAGTGGCAATCCAATGGCTGACAGATGCAGGACTTTTACACAAAATCCACGCAATCACAAAACCCGCCTCGCCACTTGTTTCGTATCAGGATTTTTCGGCTTTTAAACTGTATCATAACGATTTGGGACTTTTGGGCGCAATGTCGAAACTAAAAGCCAAAATACTCGTTGAAGGCGATTCAATTTTTGAAGAGTTCAAAGGCGCTCAGACAGAGCAATATGTTTTTCAGCAACTTTTGCTGAAAGAAGACATTTCAATCAATTACTATCCATTTGACAACGGTCGCTACGAACTCGATTTTATCATTGACAACGAGGACGGCGATTTAATTCCGGTGGAAGTAAAGGCAGGCGAAAACCTCCAAGCGCCAAGTTTCAAAGTTTACTGCGAAAGGCACAATCCCCACACAGCCCTTAAAACCTCATTGACAAACTACAAACCCGAAAGTTGGATGACAAATTTACCGCTTTATGCAATCAATACGCTGTAATGAGATTTTAACAGATAATCAAAAAAAGGACTGTGATACAACGATATATTTAATAAATTGCCGTCCATTTTTGTTTCTTTCAGCGAAAATCGTATAGCGAGTTCAGGATTGAATCTTTCGCGATATACTTTCATGCTTTGGGATTTTACATTCAATCCGCTTTTTACTTCTATCGGTACGATTTTGCTGTCGATTTGCGTAACAAAATCGACTTCTGCCTGCGTACTGCTTCTCCAGTAAAAGAGTTCGTATTTGTTCAATTCCTGTAAAACGTACTGTTCGGCGAGCAATCCGTTAAATTCGTCAAAAATAGCTGTTTTATCAAGCACAACGGCAGTCGGAATCTTGGCAAAACGGCGAAACAGCCCTACGTCAATAAAATACAGTTTGAATGAATTACGCTCGCTGTATGCCCGCAAAGGCAGTTTGTCGCCACATTTTACAAGATTCACACGGCGGACAATCCCTGCGGAAAGCAACCATTCGATAGCCAGTTCGTATTCTCTCGCTCGTGCGCCTTCGCGAACTGCGTCATAGAGAAATTTGTCGTTGTTTTTAGCAAAATGCTTGGGCAAGGAATCGAAAACCTGCTTGATTCGTATTGATTCCGCCTCTTTCGTATGTTTTGAGAAATCGCGGATATATGTTTGCAATATAGCATCTTGAATTTTTTCTACTTTTTCAATATTCTTTTCTGTAATCCACGACTGCACCACTTCCGGCATACCTCCGGTTACCAAATAGTATTTAAAATAATCGTAAAGTTTTTCCTTTAGGAACGCTAAGTCCTTAGGGTTTTCACGGGCGAAATCAACTAATCGCTGTTCGTTGTTGGCAATCAGAAATTCTTCAAAATTCATTGGCTGCATTTTCAGGAAATCGACTTTACCAACCGGAAATGAACTGCCCGGATGAAGAAAAATGCCCAACAAACTGCCCGAAGCGACAACATTGTATTCGGGCGCTTCTTCGCAAAAATACTTCAGCGAAGTGAGCGCACGCGGAATTTCCTGCACTTCGTCGAAAATAAGCAAAGTTTCGGCAGGATGAATTGCAAAACCAAACATGATTTCCAACTGTTGCACAATCCGCACAGGATTTATTGAACCTGTAAAAATCTGTTTGAGTTCATCGGAGGCATTTTCCATATTCACATAAGCTACATTTCGGTAATACTCTTTACCAAAATACTGCAAAATATAAGTTTTACCCGTCTGCCTTGCTCCTTCCATGATAAGTGGCTTACGGGCATTATCTTGTTTCCAGTCAATTAGTTGCTTTGTTATTTTTCGATACATAATCACATTTTTATAATCAATAAGATGGCAAAATTACACATTTTCTTAATCCAAAACAAGTCTTTTCCACACATTTTTCGACCCCAATAGGAGACACTATTTGCCAA
>JAISWY010000115.1 GCA_031270925.1 Candidatus Symbiothrix sp. | reverse complement strand
AGTACAAACTCGATGAATAACGTCCACCCATTCGGTAAATAGGTTCGCAAAAATTCATCTATCCATTTTGTTACTACATCGAAATGAAACATATCTTTAATTTATTCATTAACTTGTTTTATTGCTTCAAAAATTTTATTGCATTGTTTCCGTCGCATCGCAAAATATACATACCTGCCGATAAAGCGGATACATTGATTTTTCTTGCCGTACCGGATTTCGACAAAACTAATTGTCCTGTTTGATTATATATCTCCGCTTTTTTTACCGGATTACCGGATTGTATGTAGAGATAGTCCTTGACAGGATTTGTGGAAATGCGTATTGCTTCGCTATCCATTTTTCGGATAGCGTTTGCATTTGTTTTTGGAACAAATCCACTTTCCGTATATATCGATTTTGCAGCGTCGGTCTGTAAGTATTCGTACAGTTTGTATGCCATTGAATTGTGATCTAAATCACTGCGAATGGCCACATGTACTGCCGAAATAAACGGATAAGTCTGGTTTCTTACTGTATTTTCATCGGGAAATATGTCGTTGATGGCGATTTTCGGAACCACGTCGTCGCTTTTTCGAGCTATCAAATCTTTATAATTATTAAAAGTATAGCAAATACCCTCCGGATTATTAATTACTTCTGTAAATACCCAAACCATTTGACCGATTGAGCTTTCGGGAAAATCAGCCATTTCCAAGTCGTTCATGACCAATTCTCGCATTACTTCTTCGCTACCGGAATTACGGGGACGGGTAAAAACTTTCATTGAAGCATTATTTCCGCCGACTTGCGCCCAATTCGTAATTTCTCCTGTATATATTTTCTGCACCTGCTCGACCGTCAGCGATTTTACAGGATTATTTTTATTTACGACAAAAACGAAAGCGTCCATCGCCACGGGAGTTTCTATCAACGTAAGGCCTGCTTCATCGGCACGGGCTTTTTCATCCGGAGATATCGTTCTGTGAGTAAGGATAATATCTGCATTGCCATCAATCAAATTTATAAAAGCGCCGTGCGTTTGGGAGGTTTTGACTCGATCGGAAAAAAAATCAAGATATTCTTGAGTCCAAACAGCAGGGCCAACCGTCCATTCGTCCACCAGCGGCGGCTGCCATTTATAAGGAATATCCAACAATTTACAGGCTATAATATTATTCAAATGCCGACACGAAGTTGAACCGTCCATTTTGGGGAAATTTTCAAGGGAAAGTCCTTCTATGGTGTTTGTTTCTTCTTTTGTTGTATCGGAGCAAGCGCCCTGCAGACTCAACCCTATTATTATTGCAAAAAATAAAATTGTCTTTTTCATATTATTACTATTTATTCATTGAATAGCTTTATTTTCAACATCCTGATGAATATATCCTATCGGTCGGCCTTGCAACGGTTCCATTTCACTTTTTATCTGTCAATACAAGGCACAACATAATCCAACGAACCACCCAACATAATCAAATCCGCCACTTTTGTACCTATGGCGATGTGTTTCAGCGTATTAACCAAGGTCATACACGGCGAACGGAATTTCACGCGATAAGGATATTTATCGCCTTTGCTGTTAATATACACATTGAACTCGCCATGCGAACCTTCGACCCGTTGATGATATTCTCCTTCGGGCAATTTGATAATCGCTTTTGTTTTAGCGGCATAATTGCCTCCGGGAATATTATCTATCAACTGTTCGAGGATTTTCAACGATTCTTCGATTTCATCCAAACGGATAATGTAACGGTCGAACGTTAATCCGTCGGTGCGCAAAACTTCTTTGAAATCGGTGTGGCGGTAAGCGGCATACGGCTCGATTTTGCGGACGTCGTTGCTCCAACCCGATGCGCGGCCTGTGGGACCTGTTGCACCGAGAGAAATGGCTTGTTCTTTGCTCAAATAGCCTACGCCTTCCATGCGTCCTCGTGCAATGGGATTGCCGGTAAACAATAAGTGATGTTCTTTCAGCATCTTACGCATATAGGGAATAAATTCCTTGACTTTCTTTTGGAAGTCGGGATGAATATCTTGCAACAAACCGCCGATAACGCTGTAATTGACCATCAATCGTCCGCCTGCTGTCTGTTCAAATATATCCAAAATCTTTTCACGGTCGCGCATGGCATATACGAATGCCGTAATCGAACCCATATCATTGGTAATACTTCCCCAGCCCAAGAGGTGGGAAGCTATTCGCGTTAATTCGTCGATTATAGTACGGACATATCGTGCGCGCTCGGGAACTTCAATGTCCAAACCTTTTTCCACCGCCAAACAATAACCGTGCCGGTGAATCGAACCGGAAAGATAATCCATCCGATCAACCAAATGCGGTATTTGCGGATACGTTGATGTTTCACACAGTTTTTCGATACCGCGATGAATATAACCGAAGTTCGGATCTACTTTTTTTATGATTTCTCCATCCAAAGAAATGCGCAAGTGTAATACACCGTGCGTTGCGGGATGTTGCGGTCCGAAATTGACCACATATTCATCTTTTTCAAATACTTGCCGACCGTCTGCCAACTCTTCCATTACCGCAATATCTTCGTTTTCGGAAGGAACAGGATTGAGTTCGGGACTTGCATCATAATCTTTGCGCAAAGGATAGCCTTTCCAAGTCTGACGGAGAAACAAACGGCGCATATCGGGATTATTGGCAAAAGTAATCCCATAATAATCATGCACTTCGCGTTCGTATAAGTCCGCCGATAACCATAAATCAACTATGGAATCTATTACCGGATTGTCGCGGTCTTCTGTTTGCGTCTTCAACCTTATTATATAGGAAGGAAAGCGTGTAGAAGAAAATACATAGATAACGCTCAGACTGTCGCCATTATCTAAACCGATAATATCATTGAGGTAGTCGAAAGGCAATTTATTGTTGTTTTTCAACAATGCGGCTGTTTCGAGTAAATGTTCTTTCGGAACGGAAACCAAATAAGTTTTATCTTCCTGTTGAATGCTTGCAAAAAGTAGTTGATCCAACAGTTCGTTGATTACTTTCAGATCGTTGTTGGTGGCGGCCCAATGGAGCGCAGTTCT
>JAISWY010000106.1 GCA_031270925.1 Candidatus Symbiothrix sp. | reverse complement strand
AGCCACCCGCGAAAATAACGCCTCGGTATCGAATGCCGATATTTTTGTCCGGATGAACGTTGCCAAATCGTCGGTTTATGAAAACGAAGGCTTTTTGGTAACGTTCAAACTATACACCGCCATTGATTTTTCCAATTTTGAGAATATCAAATATCCTGAATTTGAAGGATTTATAGCACAGGAAGTCGAGCTGCCCGAAAACCGGCAATGGAATCTGGAAAATCACCAAGGGCGAAATTATCGCACCATTGTCATGAAACAAAGCATTTTATATCCGCAACGTTCGGGCAAAATCTCTATCGGACAGGGCAAATACGATGTGGTTATTCGTCAGCGAGTAGAATCGCAACGCCGCAGCATTTTCGATATGTTCGACACCTATGCCAATGTCAAAAAAACAATTACCTCATCCAGTGTAACCATCGACGTGAAAGCCTTGCCGTCGGGTAAACCGGCTTCATTTTCGGGAGCAGTGGGTGAATACAAATTAAATTCAACCATCAGTTCTACGCAAATCAAAGCAGGAGATCCGGTTACCATCAAATTGAATTTGTCGGGCAGCGGAAACATTAAATTGGTCAATCATCCTGCCATTGTTTTTCCGAACGATTTCGAGTTGTTCGACCCGAAAATTGATGTATCAACCAAAGTTACGACCAGCGGCGTTTCGGGAACAAAAACGATCGAATATTACGCCGTTCCGAATTATGCGGGCGACTTTACGATTCCGAGCGCCGAATTTTCGTATTTCGATGCGAAATCGGGAACGTATAAAACGCTCAAAACCAACGAATACAACTTGCACGTTACACCGGGCGAAGGCGGCAGCAGCAAACCGGCTACCATTGTCGGCGGCGTGAATAAAGAAGACATTCGCTTGCTCGGCGAAGACATCCGCCATATCAAAACAAGCGGATTCCAATTCCATCCCAACGGACATTTCTTCGGTTCGCTCGCTTATTGGCTGTGGTATTTGATTCCGGTTGTCATTTTTGTTGCCTTCTTCATTTTGTATCGGAAACAGATTGCGGAAAACGCCAATGTCGCTTTAGCGCGGACGAAAAAAGCCAACAAAGTAGCTTCCAAACGCTTAAAAAAAGCGGCACAACATTTGAAAGCCGGCGAAAGCGAATCTTTCTACGACGAAACACTCAAAGCTGTTTGGGGTTATCTAAGCGATAAACTCATGATTCCGACCGCCAATCTCACGAAAGACAATGTGGAAGCCGAACTGCAACGCTACGGTGTTGGTAAACCGCTCATCCGCGAATTTATGGACGTCCTCAACTCCGCCGAATTTGCCCGTTTCGCCCCCAATCAAGGTTCCGGCGCGATGGACGAACTCTATCAAAAAACAGTCGATACGATCAATTCAATGGAAAAAATATGAAAAAGTATATTGTTCTCGGTTTAATATTTATATCCGCTACCGTTTCGGCGCAGACCGACATCGAGCGCGCCAATGTCGCTTATAACGATAAAAATTATCAGCAAGCAGTCGAATTATACGAAAAAGTGTTGACTGAAAATGGCGTTTCGGCCGAAGTGTATTATAATTTAGGCAATGCTTATTTCCGGATGAAACAAGTGGCTCCGGCTATTCTGAACTACGAACGCGCGCTTCTGCTCGATCCGGGCAACCGCGATATTCGCCATAATCTCGCTTATGCGCAGGCGCAAACCGTGGATAAAATCGAGCCGATTGATGAATTTTTTCTGACAACGGCTTATAATGCGGTCAAAAACCTGTTCAGCGCCAATCAATGGGCGTATTACGCGATAGCATGTTTCCTGCTTTTCATCACAGGCGCTGCGTTATTTTTCTTTACCCGGCGAAGCGTTTGGAAAAAAATAGGCTTTTTCGGCGGTCTTTCGTTTTTGGTTTTCTGTCTGATGTTCAATACTTTTACTTATAATCAAAAGAAAAAATTAACGCAACGGAATACGGCTATTATTTTTGCGGCGACGATAACCATCAAAAGTACACCCGACAGCAGCGGCGCCGATTTGTTTATTCTTCATGCCGGCACCAAAGTAGAACTGATCAACCCAATGGGCGAATGGTTTGAAATTGAGACGGCCGATGGCAATGTGGGCTGGGTCAAGCGTAGCGAGATAGAGATAATTTAACATCCTCCATCAACCATTTCGGAGTGGATGTGGCGCCACAAATGCCCACAGAATCAACTCCTTGCAACCATTCGGGATAAATATCTTCCGTACCTGAAATGAGATGCGTGTTGGCATTGGCTTTTTTACATTCCTCCAACAACACTTTGCCGTTGGAACTCTTTTTTCCGGCCACAAACAAAACCAAATCGTGTTCGGCCGCAAATTTTTTGATATTGGGAATGCGATTGGCCACTTGGCGGCAGATGGTATCGAAATAATGAAATTCAACGCCTTTCCGAATGCGCGATTGAATTTCTTGGACAATCTCTTTAAAATCATTGACCGACATCGTGGTTTGCGAAAAAAGATAAATCGTTTTGGTAAAATTCAATTGGTCGAGATCGGTTTTCTTTTCGATAACCAAAGCCTTGCCTTCGGTTTGTCCCACCAATCCGTTCACTTCGGCATGACCGATTTTCCCGAAAATCACAATTTGCGATTGTTCTCTGTCGGACGATTGGTAAATTTTGCGTATTTTTCGTTGCAGTTGCAGCACAACCGGACAAGTGGCGTCGATAATCGTAATATCGTTTCGATCGGCCAATTCGTAAGTCGAAGGCGGTTCGCCGTGAGCGCGAAGCAGAACTTTTTTACGGTGTATCGCTTGTAAATCGGAATGTGTGATGGTTTGCAATCCTTTGTTTTTAAGCCGGTTAACTTCCCTGCTGTTGTGTACAATATCGCCCAAACAATACAATTCGCTGCTGTTTTCCAGTTCTTTTTCCGCATTTTGGATAGCATTGACAACGCCAAAACAAAATCCGGAAGCCTGATCAATTTCAATAATTCGCATAAGTAAATTTTTCTGCAAAAATAGTATAAAATTCATTTTTTATTCTTATCTTCGTTGCATCAAACAAAATAAAAAAAGATGACCATCGAATCATTCTTACAATACTTGCAATATGAAAAAAATTATTCGGTTCACACAGTCGAAGCTTACCGGAATGATTTACAGCAATTTAAGGAATATTTTTGCGGTTCGGAACCGTTCGAGCCACGTGAAGTAAAAGTTGTATCTGTCCGCGGATGGATTATGGCTTTGATGAATGAAGGCTATTCTCCGCTCTCAGTCAACCGGAAATTGAGTTCACTTAAATCGTTTTTCAAATTTTTATATCGCTCCAAACAATTGGACATCAATCCACTGAAAAAAATTGTGGGGCCGAAAGGAAACAGGGCGCTACCCTATTTTGTTAAAGAAAAAGAGATGAATATTTTGCTCACGGAAAACGAAGCCGAAGATTCGTCGTTTGAAAACGAGCGCAACAAAGCCATTTTAGACATGTTTTATTCTACCGGAATGCGATGCGCCGAACTGGTGGGTTTGACCGACGAGTCCGTGGATTTCGGCGCACAACTGATAAAAGTTACCGGTAAACGCAATAAACAACGGCTCATCCCGTTTTCAAATTCATTGAAAGAGGTGTTGCAACACTATCTTACGGTACGTTCGGACAAAATGGAAATCGGTGCGAGTGCGTTTTTCATCCGGAAAGACGGTCGCCCACTAACAAACAACATGGTTTACCGGATCGTGAAAAAACAATTAGCCGATGTGCCGAATTTATCGAAACGCAGTCCTCACGTGTTGAGGCACACTTTCGCAACGAGTATGCTGAACAATGGCGCCGATTTGAATGCGGTCAAGGAATTGCTGGGACATGCAAGCCTCGCATCCACCGAAGTTTATACGCATACCACATTTGAAGAACTTAAAAAATCATATCAACAAGCTCATCCAA
>JAISWY010000040.1 GCA_031270925.1 Candidatus Symbiothrix sp. | reverse complement strand
AAGCGAAGCGATTGGGGGTGAGAGAAATACATCGGCTCTGTTGCAAAACTCTGTGTTTAGTAGAAGCGACAGACCGCAGGTCTGAATGTTAATAACCCCCAATGAAGCGAAGCGATTGGGGGGTGCGCGAGAAATACATCGACCTCCTCAACCCGAAGGGTTGAATATCCATCAACTTGTTAATAGATATATTCAACCCACTTCGGGGTTGAGGGGAGAGTGGTTATTTCTCTATCCCTCTATCCCCCAATCGCTTCGCTTCATTGGGGGTTATTAACATTCAGACATGCGGTCTGTAGCCTCTGCTAAACACTGGGGGTTGCAACTGAGCCTTGGGGAGTGTGGTTATTCCTCGCACCCCCAATCGCTTCGCTTCATTGGGGGTTATTAACATTCAGACCTGCGGTCTGTCTCCTCTGCTAAACACTGGGGTTTGCAGGTAACTCAACATAAATAAGCATTTGACAAACGATTAACAATTTTTAGCGCGCCGGATTAACATTTTTCATTACCTTTGCACGATTTTTAATAATCAACAAAATAAAACAACAAAATAATTATGGCAAATAAAAAAGCGCTATTAGTCATTCTGGACGGTTGGGGCTTCGGCGACCACACCAAACGAGATGTAATCTACTCTACCCCAACTCCTTATTGGGATTATCTGTTGAAAAATTATCCTTATTCGCAATTGCAGGCATCGGGCGAAAATGTGGGCTTACCCGATGGACAAATGGGAAATTCCGAAGTCGGCCACTTGAATATCGGCGCAGGACGTGTGGTTTACCAAGATTTGGTTAAAATCAATATCGCCGCCCGCACCAACACGATTCTGGAAAACGAGGCCATCAAAAAAGCATACGCCTACGCCAAAGAAAATAAGAAAAAAATCCATTTGATGGGTTTGGTTTCCAACGGCGGCGTTCACAGTTCGCTCGAACATCTATTTAAATTGACGGAAATCAGCAAATTATATTGCATCGAAAATACTTTTGTTCACTGTTTCATGGACGGCCGCGATACCGACCCCAAAAGCGGCGCCGGCTTTATCCATGAACTCGAAGATCATTTGAAAAAAACTACGGGAAAAATCGCGTCCATCGTTGGCCGTTATTACGCCATGGATCGCGATAAACGCTGGGAACGAGTAAAAGAAGCCTACGATTTGCTGGTTTCAGGCATCGGAACACAAACGGAAAATCCGGTCGCTGCCGTCGAAAAATCCTATTCCGAAGGCGTTACCGACGAATTTATCAAACCGATTGTCTGTATCGAAAACGGCAAACCCGTCGCTACTATTGAAGACGGCGATGTGGTTATTTTCTTCAACTATCGCAACGACCGCGCCAAAGAATTGACCGCTGCGCTTTCGCAACAGGATATGCCCGAACAAGCTATGTTTTCCATCCCGAATTTGCAATATTTCACGATGACTCCTTACGACCCGACCTTCAAAAACGTACAGGTGATTTTCGACAAAGACAATGTGGAAAACACCTTGGGCGAATATCTTTCTTCCCTGAAAATGACACAGTTGCACATTGCCGAAACGGAAAAATACGCACACGTAACTTTCTTTTTCAACGGCGGCCGCGAAGCTCCTTTCGAAGGGGAAGAACGCATTTTGGTACCGTCGCCCAAAGTAGCTACTTACGACTTGCAACCCGAAATGTCGGCCTACGAAGTAAAAAATCAATTGGTAAATGCAATAAATTCTAAACAATTCGATTTTATAGTGGTCAATTATGCAAACGGCGACATGGTAGGACATACCGGCGTGTATGGAGCCATCGAAAAAGCGGTTGTTGCCGTCGATGCCTGCCTGAAAGACACCATCGAAGCGGCAAAAGCCAATGGTTACGAGTCGATCATTATTGCCGACCACGGCAACGCCGATTATGCTCTGAACGACGACAACTCGCCTAACACCGCCCATTCGCTGAATCCGGTTCCGTTTATTTTCGTTTCGGAAAATGCCGATGCAAAAACGGAAAACGGGAAATTAGCCGATGTAGCGCCCAGTATCTTGTATATTCTGGGATTGCCGCAGCCGGTGGAAATGACGGGACATAATTTGATAAGCTAAACTCATACAGTGAGTTGTATTATAAAACGTCCTCAATACACTTGAAAATCATAAATCCGAACCGTAGTCCCTTCGTCCTGATCGGGCTTGGTAATGTTCAAACGGACAAAGCGCGCTGTTTCGGGATGCTGCAATAAACGGTCGGTTTCCAAGTGTTTGTTGTCGAAAACCGTATCGACCGTTTTCCATTCGTCGCCCTCGTTGCTCTTGATTTGCAAACTGTATTCCTTGGTAATGTAAGATGTTAGCTCCAAACCCGCGTGAAAAACCGACCAACCGCGAATGTTCTTTTCCTCGCCCAAATCGACAGTCATGTATTTCGGATAAACGTCGCTTATATCGCACCATTTGGTGGTCAATTCCGAATCAATAGCAAAATTCGCCTGTTCCCGCTCGTTGATTTCTCCCGATTTCTCCGTTACTGACTTACGTAACAAGAGGTTATTTTTGAAAAATCCGCCGTCGTTCGCTTCTTTTTCCGGCAAATAGACTTGTAATAAATCGGTTACAGGACGAATGTTGTTATTCGCATCGTTGCTCAATGTAGCAGCAAAGATGGCGATTTGCTGATTTTCGGGTAAAATCAACCGGCGAGCATTTTTGGGAACATCTAAGGCAATCACATAAAGATAAGTGTATTCGTAAGGTAAGTTCTTGTTATATAACATATTATGTTTATGCGTACCGACGAAAGCCACATCGGTCGTCGTCAAGAAACTTTCGGTATGATTGATATGCCCCCATTGACCGATAAAACCTCCGTAATACGGAATCAAGGCTTGGGTGGCCTGCTTGTCGATTATAAAATCGACCCGTGCATCGTTTTGCGCCGCCGTTGCCAACAAGTACAAACGGTTGAAATCGCCTTGTGGTAAATGGATGGTATCGCGATGGCATTTTATGATATTCGGCTCGTCGCCGCCGGCCAATTGAAATTCTATTCCATTGAACAACACTGTTTTAGGCAGTAATTCGGCAGCAAATGAATTGCCTTTACCATCGAAATTCACTTCTTTACGAAACGCATCGTAAGAAGCCGCTTTTGAATGATATGGTAATTCAAGCGCTTGACAAAAAGGTTGTTGCAATTTTCCGGCAGGAGCAGCCAATTTGATTTTGAATGTTTTGATTCCAAACGCCGGGATGTCGAACAACAAGCGATTGCCGGTAAAATCGGCGCCGGTAATTTCGTCTTCCACGCCGGTGGTTTCTTTGGCCGATACAAGATTTCCGGCAAACGAAATCGAAACCGATTGCTTGCTTTTTCCGCTTGTTTCGTAAAAACGGACAATGTATTCGTCGGAATTTTCGGCTTGTTTCAAACTCTTCAACAACACGTTTTCGTTATCTATCTGCAAGAAAGAAAACGATTTACCCAAGTCGCCTTTTTGTTTTTCGGCTACAAATGCCTTAACAGGCTGGTTCAATATTTCCGCTTTTTTCACGATGCCGGCCGAACGGTAATCGCCCGCATGTCCCACAATCGAATAAGTAAACACATGTTTTCCGAAATCCTGTTTGCTTTGATAGCTGTAATGTCCGGCGGTTTTCGGCGTATGCAAAAGCGTTAAACGCAAAGTATTATTGTTCGGCTTATCCCAACCGTATTTGCAATCGTTGAGGATGGAAACGCCGTAAGATTGATTGGCGTCGGTCAAATCCGCCCAGTTTTGTGCATACACTTCGTATTGGGTTGGCGTGTTGTTGCCGCGTTCCACAGCGCCGACGCCCAAATCGTAAGTCGCTTTTTCGTTGGAAACCGACAGCGGAAACTCGGCTTTGAGCAAGGCATTGGTAGTTTGCCAATCGATTTCGTTCACAATGTCGATGCGGTCGGCCTGTTCACCTTCATTCAAACGGATGTATTGTTTGAAGGACGAATTGTTGTAGCGGCGTTCGACACAAAGCGTAGAACGGAGAGCGCCTTGTTCTATCAAGGCAATTTTCACATCGTCGGTAACTGCAACGGGGCGACTGTCGATAACGGTTTTCATGATTTCCCAAGCCGGCCAGCGGGTCGATGGATTTTCGGTAAACAAAGCCAAGCGAAGCGTTTCGCCCGCTTTAACCAATTCTTTATTGTAACGTTTGTCCCATATCGAAGCGATGTCGCCGTTTTCATTCAAACGCACACGATACACGCTGTTTTCGATTTCGTTTTTATTCGCCTGACTTACAAAATCTTTCGCCGGTTTTGCACTGCGAATATCATAGACCACATAACCGCAGGCGGGAACCGAAACGGCGATCAACAAGCGTTTATTTCCCCGTATATCGAATGCGGTTTGAACGGGAACTTTTTCGTTTTTTTCGTTGTAAACCTGTACTTTATCATCGTTCAACAACAATTCCACGGTTTCGGAAACCGGATAAGCCAAGGGATTGTAGATAACCAGCGGCTGTCCTTTCACTTGGGTATCCAAAGCGCGGGAAGCGGCGCCGACCGAACTCGTCAGCACATTGGAAAACTGTTTGAGCGAAAGCAATTCGTCATTCCACGAAAATTCGTAAGCGCGGGGAATACTCGTGCCTGTCAAATCATCGTGAAATTGATGCCAGAGGAAACGTTTCCACGCTTCGTTGAGGTTTTGTTTCGGATACGCCAAACCGCCCAGCCAATCGGCGACAACGGCGCTTCGTTCGGCTGCATCGGCCAATTGTTCGTTGCGACGATTGAAGAGCTTCATTGCGGCCTGCGAGGTATAGCAGCCGGTTCCATGCACATCCATCAATAATTCGCCGTCGAAAACGGGCAATTCGGGGTGTTGGTCGAAAGGCAGATAATCTTTGTATAGTTGGTCGGATGTAGCGCTAATAATTTGCAGTTTACCGTTTCCGTTCACGCTTTTTTCCACGGCACGCACCGATTCGATAGTCGGAGCGCCGCCCGTATCGCCGGTGCCGTAATAATGATACAACACATTCAGCGGACTGTTGGAAAGTAGTTTTTGCAGATATGGGCTATCGCTCAAATCTTCGTCGCGCCACCGCATACCGTAGCTGTGTCCATCGGCGGCCAAGAAAATACGCGATCCGTCCACACCTTGCCAAAGGCCAAGTTCAAACGGGATCTTGCTGTTGCCGTAAAAAGGCCGGTTACGCCATTGCAGTTTTTGAGTCGAAAAGCCGATCAAACCCGAATGGGCGGCGAGGGTAGGCAATGTCCATCCGAAACCGAAACAGTCGGGCAGGAAAATATCGGTTCCCGATACACCGAACTCGTTACGGTAGAAATGTTGTCCGTACAGAATGTTGCGGGTAAACGATTCGGGCGAAGGAATATTCGTATCGGAAGCCTCCCAAGTGCTGCCGGTTACATGCCAACGACCTTCGTTGATATAATGTTTCATTTTTTCATAGAGATAAGGATAATATTCCTTCATCCATGAATATTTGATTCCACCTTCAAAATTAAAAATATAATCCGGATATTTTTCCAACAGCATCAAGTTTTGTTCCAAAGTTTTAGGCACATATTCGTTGATGGATGTCTGCACATCCCAATTCCATTGCGAATCGAAATGAGCATTAGAAACAACATACACTTTAGGTTTTTCCGGCGCTAACTGAGCCGACAAATTAAGAACAGATAATCCCAACAAAGCAACTAAAAAATATTTATTCATTATTTATTACTAATTATTAATTGTTAATTATTCCACAATCCATTTCATAGTTCGAGTTTTTCCGGCGCCCGTATAACGAAGGATATAACAGCCGGAAGCCAAATCTCTCATTATCAAAGGTATTTCCGATAGCCTTATGTTTTGTTGCCGGATTACATTTCCTTGCAGCGAATAGACTTGCAAGCAGTTTTTTCCCGTAAAAGCATCGAGGTCGAGCAATTTGGTAGGCGTATAATTCATTTTATCATCCATCCAAGCGACCCGGTCGGCAATATAATTCTTCACATTTTCCACTTCGGCGGCGTAACTGCCGTGGATGACCGGATTTTCGTGAACATATTCGTTCATAACCGGCCAGCGAGTAAAATTGAGTTGTTGCGAAACATCCAGCACTTCGGCCAGACTATCGGTAAATTGCAAAAGCCTTTCGGCCGTAATCTGTTGTTTATCGCGATATTCGGCATAAATATTTTTCATTTCCTCCACTAATGCCGGATCGGACAATATGCGATTGAGCAGCGAGCGCATTCCATTAGCAGTACTGCCCGTAGAGGCGTAAATCCATTGATCGCCCGTGCGCGTATTGATAGGATAAGTTCGATGGTCGTTTTCAAACGCCAAATCCAAATCCCAAATCGGAGAAGAGTAAAATTTATCATCGTTGCGTTTTTTGTAAATGTAATAGCTCCAATAGCTGTCGGTGTTTCCGGACAATTCGACGGCCAAAAAGCGACGCAGGAACGAAGGCGTATCAATATACTTCCGAAAACCGTTCGTTGCATTTTGATAATTACCGGCATTGACGGCCGCTTCCATTTGATTGAAATGATTTTCGATGTAAGCGCGTTGTTGGCTTG
>JAISWY010000011.1 GCA_031270925.1 Candidatus Symbiothrix sp. | reverse complement strand
GGTTTCGGCGGCTTAGATCAAGGAATCATGGATCGTAATCTCGATGATAAACAGATGGTTAGCGTTTCCACGCAAATTGATTTGGGTAAGTTCTTCCCCGAAAAAGCCAAAATCAGCCTGCCCTTGTATTATTCGTACAGCGAAGAATTGACAAGTCCGAAATACAATCCGCTCGACCAGGATATTCTCTTGCAGGATGCCTTGAATAACGTTGAAACACAGGCCGAAAAAGATTCTATTCAATCGTATGCCGTGGACAGGATCATGCGCCGATCGATTGAACTGAACAATGTTCGCGTCGGCATCACAAGTAAAACGCCGATGCCTTACGACCCGGCCAATTTCACGTTCGGCTACAGTTACGGCGAAAATTACGTGCGCAACGCCACCACCGAGTACGACCGCCAAACCGACCAGCGACTGATGCTCGGTTATCTGTATTCCTCGCCGCTCAAACCGTGGAAGCCTTTCGAAAAAAAGACGAAATCGAACGACAAAAATGCCAAACCCGCCATCCGGGGTAATTCCAATTCAAAAAACACTTTTAACAGTGATTTTCAAATCGGATTATTGCCGAAAAGTATTGCGCTCAATACCGACCTCAGCCGTAACTATTACGAATTGCAATTGCGCGACATCGGCAATATGGGCGACGCCAAACTGCCGGTTTCGTTCCGCGAAGATTTTTATTGGAACCGCACCACCGTCATCAATTGGGATTTAACGAAAAACCTCCGTATTAACTTCAACAACGGTACACAAGCACGTGTGGATGCGCCTCACAAGCAAGTAAACAAGGCTTTCAATATGGACGATTACCAAATATGGAAAGATTCGGTGCTGTTGAGTCTCCAAGATTTGGGTACGCCCATCAATTACAACCAGCAATTTTCGGCCACGTGGCAACTGCCTTTCAAAAGTTTTGCAGCACTCAATTTTATTTCCGGCGATTTGAAATACGACGCCCAATACCATTGGCAACGCGGCGCCGTCATCGACATTCCCGATGTGGAAATCGGCAACCAAATTTCTAACCAGCGCAATATGGGATTGAATAACATCGCTTTCAATTTGGTTACCTTATATAATAAGAGTAAATTTTTGGAAAGCGCCAATAAAAAATTCACATTGAACAAACCCAGCAATACACGCAATACCAATCAACGGACGCGGCAAACCGAAGACCGCAACAAAAAAGCCGCCGATGAAAAGAAAAGCAAGAAATACGAAGGTTCGGTACAATTGAATCCCGATTCGGCAAGCCTGTTAAAGCACTCGCTCAACAACAAACGGATTCGGGTTACCGCACGCGGAGAAAATGGTCGCTTGTATGCTGTGAACTACAAAAGCATCGACGCCAATACGATTCGTATCAACAACAAGGATTCCGTCAAATTAACAGTCAATATCTCTCAATTGCCGCCTTTAGACGATTTGGCATGGTATAAAGTGGCGCAAGTAATTGCACGTGGTTTGATGATGGTGCGCAATGTCAGTTTTTCTTACGACCTCACGCAAGGGATGATGATTCCTGATTTCCGTCCTGAAGTCGGCGATTTCTTCGGTCAGAGCGGCACATCATTCGGATCGGCGCCCGGCTTCGATTTCGCTTTCGGATTGAATGACGAAAGTTATTTGGATAAAGTGAACGAACGCAATTGGCGGGTAAACGACGAAACATCGATTAGTCCGGCCTTGTTCAACAAAACAACCACTTTCCGGATGACCGCCGTTCTGGAACCCTTTGCCGGCATGAAAATCAATTTGAATGCCAACCACGTTTCCACTTCCGAAAATCAAATTGATATGTACAACAAGCGTTTCGGCGGCAATTTCAATATGACCACCCTCGCTTTGGCTTCGGCTTTTGAAAGCAGCAATGCGGCCAACGGGTATTATTCGAAAGCGTTCAACGAATTTCTTAGCAATCGCGAAATTATTGCGAAACGCTTGTTAAACCGTTATAATCAAACACTTCCGGGATATGCCGGTGGCGTGGAACCAAATTCGACCGATGTGCTGGTTCCGGCTTTCTTGGCTGCCTATACCGGGAAAAATGCGCGTACTGCGGCTTTGGATTTCTTCCCGTCGCTTCTGCATCTGTTACCGAACTGGAAAGCCACTTACGACGGATTGATTCAAATTCCGATTATCAATAAATATTTCAAGACCTTTGCACTCGAACACGAAACAAATGCATTTACCGCATCGGTTCCTACACGTCCTATCCCGGATGGGAAAGCGCTTCCGACGGTATCGGCTATATCAAGGATATGAACGACCTCAACATCGCCACATCGCCTTACAATGTGATGGCGGTAAGCATTGAAGAAAGATTCGACCCGTTTATCCGTGTCAATTCTACCTTGCTTAACAATATGACTTTCAAAGTCGATTATAAAACCACCCGGAACGTCAGTTTGAATATAGCTTCGTACCAAATCGTGGAAACGACTTCCGCCGAAGTATCGGCCAATATCGGTTACCGACTCGATAACTTCAACAAAATCATCAAGTTCCCAAGAAAGACCAATCCGAATTTCAACAACGAACTGCGCATTTCCGGCGGCCTTTCCTATCGGACGAACCAAAGCTTAAACCGCAAAATCCAAGACGGTTTCACGCAACCCACAACGGGAAACTCGCAAACCATGATCAACCTGACGGCCGATTATACCCTCAGCAAAATGATTACTTTACAAGCTTATTTCGACCGGCAAGTGAGCCGGCCGCTGGTTTCGGCTACTTCGTTTCCGCAGGCTAAATCGGCGTTTGGCGTTAGTTTGAAAGTTAGTTTGCTACAGTGATTGGAAAAAGCCGAAGGGAAAAGGATGTGAACAGTCCGGAAGCGCGTCATGTCGAGCGGAGCGGAGCGAAGTCGAGACATCTGATTTCCCCCATTATGATCCTTGTACTTACAACAATAGCACCTCAAAAAAAGAATTAACCTCATTTTCATGTGTTTGGAAAACCCGGTTTTTTCATGTATCTTTGCACTTTAAAACCCGGAAAAATATGTTAGGAAAATTGCCTGTTGATGACCACCGCGAACTGTTTCGTACCCGCTTGGCGGACTTGATTAATCCGCAACACGAGTTGGCTTT
>JAISWY010000002.1 GCA_031270925.1 Candidatus Symbiothrix sp. | reverse complement strand
GCGACAGACCGCAGGTCTGAATGTTAATAACCCCCAATGAAGCGAAGCGATTGGGGGATAGAGAAATAAGCACTCTCCCCTCAACCCCGAAGTGGGTTGAATATATCAATTAACAACTTGATGGATATTCAACCCTTCGGGTTGAGGGGATCGATGTATTTCTCGCACCCCCCCAATCGCTTCGCTTCATTGGGGGTTATTAACATTCAGACCTGCGGTCTGTCGCTTCTACTTAACACAGGTTTTTACAAGTGAATCGTTTTGTGGGGCTTGGTTTATTTTTTAGCATTTGAAAAAGTACAACAATCAAATATCATCCGAAAAATGCTCCTGCAAAACTTCGCGATAAGCATTGAATATTTTCGATTTGGAAATAAAACCCAAATAAAGGCCGTTGTCGTCGATAACCGGTAAATTCCACGCTTTGGTGTCTTCGAAGAGATGCATAATTTTGTCCATTGTCATCGCTACGCGGATTTTCGCCGGCGGGGAAACCATGAATTTCTTCACTTTGAATCGGTCGTAGAGTTCGGGACGGAACATGATGTTCCGGATATTGTCCAGCAAGACGACGCCGCGCAACACATTGTCTTGATCGGTAACCGGAAAAACATTGCGGGTCGATTGCGCAATAGCCTTGACCATATCGCCCAAGGTCATTTCGGGATGTACGATGGTTAAATCGGTTTCGATTACCGCGTTCACTTGCAATAAAGTCAGCACAGCTTTGTCTTTGTCGTGCGTGAGCAATTCGCCTTTTTGCGCCAAACGAATCGAGTACAGGTTATTTTTTTCGAATAATAAAATCGTGAAATAAGCGCTGATGGAGACAATCATCAAGGGCAAGAATAAATCGAAACCACCTGTGAGTTCGGCGATTAAGAATACAGCTGTGAGCGGCGAGTGCATGACCGAAGCCATCACGCCGGCCATTCCCATCAAAGCGAAATTTTCTTCCGACAAACGGAATCCGGGAAAAATCGGAACCAAATAATTAAGGGCGTAAGCGAAAACAAATCCCACGATACTACCTAAAAATAACGAAGGCGCGAAAATCCCGCCGCAACCGCCTCCGCCGTTGGTAGCCGCCGTTGCGAATCCTTTCATGAACACAATCAAGAGGAGGAAAATAACTACTCCCCAGGGATTATCTTTGAAGCCGTAGAACCAACTGCCGTCCAGCAAGCCTTCGGAGGTATTGCTGATTAATTGTCCGATTGTTAGATAACCTTCGCCGTAAAGCGGTGGAAATAAGTAGATTAGAATGCTTAACAGAATCGCACCTACCAGGAATTTTTTCCGGAATGTTTTTAATTTCCGGAATTTTCCTTCAATCCAGATGGTAGAACGGGTAAAATACAAGGCAACCAAACCACAAAAAACACCCAAAATCAAAACATAAGGAATGCGGTCTAAATTGAATGCGGCAGTCTGGCTGAAACGGAACATGGCTTCGGTACCGGTAAAGATATACGAAACGCAAGCCGCCGAAACCGACGAGATGAGCAGAGGCAAGACGGATGCGGTCGTCAAATCCAGCATCAAGACTTCGATCGTGAAAAGCAATCCGGCAATCGGCGCTTTGAAAATACCCGCAATAGCTCCCGCGGCGCCGCATCCGACGAGCAGCATCAAAGTTTTTTGTTCCATTTTGAATAGCCGTCCGAGGTTGGATCCGATGGCCGAGCCGGTTAATACCATTGGCGCTTCCGCTCCCACCGAGCCACCGAAACCGATGGTAATCGAACTGGCGATGATCGAGCTCCATGTGTTGTGTGGTTTGATCCGGCTTTTCCGTTGCGAGATGGCGTAGAGAATTTTTGTTACGCCGTGGCCGATGTTGTCCTTCACAATGTATTTGACGAACAATCCGGCAATCAAAATCCCAATAATCGGAAACACCAGATACAGCCAGTTGGCGTTGGAAACATCCATTCGTTCCGTCAATAAATGTTGAATCAGATGAATGGCTTGTTTCAGAAACAAAGCTGCACAGGCAGTAAGAATCCCGATTATCAAACTCAGAATCAAGATAAAATGCGATTCCTTGATATGCTTTTCCCTCCAACAGAGGATTTTATCGAATAAAGTTTCTTTTTCCATTAAATTCCTTTGCCGGTAAGAATAGTTCTTACCGTATAAATTAATATTTTCGTATCTAATCCCAACGACATGTTTTCGTAGTACAGGATGTCGTATTGCATCCGTTCGATCATTTGCTCGATGGTGGATGCGTAACCGAATTTAACCATTCCCCACGACGTGATTCCCGGCCTGACATTGTGCAACAAATAAAAATAAGGCGCCTGCTTCACGATTTGATCGATGAAATATTTGCGTTCGGGGCGCGGGCCGACAAGCGACATGTCGCCTTTTAAAACGTTCCAGAATTGCGGCAGTTCATCCAAGCGATATTTTCGCATGATTTGTCCGAAAGGCGTAATCCGTGCATCGTTGACGGACGAAAGCGCCGGGCCGTCTTTTTCGGCATTTTCGCACATAGTGCGGAATTTATAGATCGAGAAAGGTTTGCCGCCTTGTCCGATTCGTTCCTGCCGGATGAAAACAGGACCTTTCGAATCGTGTTTTACCCGGATGGCCAAATACAGATAAACCGGCGACAAAAGGATTAAGACCAATAGAGAAATGATTTTATCCAAGGTAAATTTGATGTTTTTTTCCGCTTCGGAGAAATTGTTGGCCGTTACGTCGATGAGTGGAAAACCGGCTATAGTTTGCAGTTTCATTCCACCCGACCACAATTTTACGGCGTTTATCGGCAATTTAATCGGCAGTTTGTATTGATAAAGCGAATAAAGCAACCGGAACAAATCGTCGTCGCCAATCGCATCGACGGCCACAATCAGTTCTTCCACATCCGATTCTTTGATTCGGTTTTCCAAGCGGTCGATTTGGTCGATCGGGATACAATCCAGAATTGTATAGCCCAATGAGTCGGAAGGTTTGGCCAGTTCGCGTTGGATTTCGGCCGCTCGTTTTCTATCGCCCAAGATAATGGCTTTGATTGTCCATTCCCGCCGGTGGATTTTGTGCATGGCGCCCGATGTGATAGTTAGTCTTCCGATATAAGTGAATACGAAAGAAAACAGGAATAAAGAGATAAACTGCTGATAATAAATGCTGAACGTAGCCGGAAGATGCTTTAAGACGACAATGAAAAAGATGCCCAAAGCGCCCAGCAAAGCCGATTGGAAGGTAACGACAAACTCCAACAAGCGCGATTTTTCAAGTGGTTTATTGTAATATCCCGAATAATAATGCACCACGAGCCACGCGAAAGGAACGATGATTTGGCCGATCAGCACATTCTCATAAACCATAAAATCGTATAAAGTGCTGAATCCTTTGTATTGACCCACTAATTCGTAACGCAAAACATTGAATATAAACCAAGCCAGCGCCGAAAAAAAGAAATCGGACATCAGGTATTGATATAATTGCATGTGTTTTCTCATTCCCTGATAATTTTGATTTGTCCCCCTTTTCCTAAGCGAATGATGGACGAGGATTTACTTTTGCTTGCGTCATCTCTCCGGTAATCAACCACATAATCGACGGCTTGGATGATTTCGTCGCTGATTTCGGAAAAGACGGCCGGCGCCGGTTGTCCGCTGATATTGGCCGAAGTGGAAACCAAAGGCTTGCGCAAACGCCGGCAAAGCGATTGGGAGAACCGTTCGTTGGTAATGCGGATTCCCAACGAGCCGTCGGCGGCAATCAGTTGGGGAGCTACGTTTTTGGCGTCGTCGAAGACAATGGTCTGCGGCCGGTCGGCGACTTCGATTACATCCAAAGCGATGGATGGTAATTCATTGACATAAAAATCCAATTTGGCGGTCGAATCGAGCAGAACGAGCATGGCTTTGGAATCGGTGCGCTGTTTGATTTGATAAATCCGTTCAACCGCTTTTTCGTTTGTGGCGTCGCAACCGATGCCCCAAATCGTATCGGTAGGATAGAGGATGACTCCGCCTTTCCGCAGGATTTCGCAAGCCTTGTTTAATTCGTTTTCCATTTTGCTTTGATTTCGGGTAATACGGGGAAGGGAGCACATTCAATCAGATTTTTGCGGATAGAATCCAAATCTGTCGTCGGCAGCGCTAAATGTTCGTATTTTTCAAACAGACTTTTATAATCGCGAAGCATTTCTTCGCTTAGTTCGATCGGCTCGTAGCAATCGATTCCCACCGAAGCGAAATAATCTTGGAATTTGATGTTGTCGCCATACCACGAAATGTCGCCGAAATTGACCCAAAGTGCCGGGATTCCGTAAGTATGGGCGGCGATGAGACCATGTAGTGAACTGGACAAAACCATCTTGCAGGCAAGTATTTGGTCGACAACTTCCAGCGGGTTAATATTTAATAAGTCAATGATTTGCGCCGGATGGTTTTTCAAATTTTCCGATGCAAATCGGAAGTGTGTGTAATGCGGAATCAATGCCAAATCGAATTTTTGCTCAATGCGGGGAGCGTAAACCAAGGGCAATAAAATGGCAGGATCGCCATAAATGGGAGGAACATCGAATCCCAACATTAGTAATTCTTTCCTTGTAAACGGCCCTCTGACCGCCCGGACTTCGCATTTTTGAGGATTTACATTCCTGAATATCAAACCGCTACCCCATATTACGCTTTTTTTCTGTTCGTTCCATTGGATGATTGAACCGCAGGCCAAGATGATTTTTCGAGCGGTCCATCCCAAAAAAGTATATTTCAGTTCTTTCCAACTGTTTTTCCGAGCGAAGAAACCGTATATCTTCTTCAATATCAAAAAAATCGATATCTTGCTGCAAGATACCCTCCGGACGAATTTTCGTCCGGAGAGTTTTTTTATAAGGACAGGAGTTAAGATATCGCCGAAATTCAGGCATGTATCATTTTCATGCTCCCACCAGAAGGCATAAATTTTTTTTGACATTCTTTTAATTTTAATTCGTTTTCTATTTGAATAAACAACGCAGATGTAAGTAAATTATTTTTCCGTTTACTTATATTGTTTCCACAAGGCCAATTCGATGGCTTCTCGCGATTGTTCGCTCAACGAGCGGATGACCGTAGCCGCTGTCCGCAAATCGCCGGCTATCGGATTGTCGGTTGCAATCGGCTCATGGATAATCACTTCCAAGCGATGCGGATGGAGGCGAATACTACTGCGAGGCATCACTTCAAACGAGCCGTTGATGGTTACCGGCACAATCGGCAATTTCATATTCAAAGCCATTTGATAGGCGCCTTTTTTGAATTTCCCCAATTTTCCGGTGTGCGAGCGCGAACCTTCGGGAAAAATCGTAATGGAAGCGCCGTTTTTCAAGCGTTTTTCGGCTTCCTTGATGGTTTTTGCAGCTGCTACGGGCGACGAATTATCCACAAAAATAAATCCGGCCGCTTCGCAAGCCTTGCCCACAAACAGGATTTTACGCAAACTTTGTTTCATAATCCATTTGATCGGAAAACCCAAATAGCCGTAAAGCAAGAAAATATCGTAAATACCTTGATGATTGCCGACAAAAATATACGATTGCTTTTTATCCAATTTTTCCCGTCCGACGATTTTGACCGGACACAGCGAAATCCAGCATGCAAAGCGCGACCACAGCATTCCGGGATAATAACTGAAAATGCGCTCGCCGCCAAGCAGACAGCCGACGGTACAGGAAAGCGCCGCTACAATCGTTGCAGCAGCGAAAAAAGGTAACCAAATCAGGACTTGATAAAGTAGAATCAAGATGCGTTTCATTGTTTGAAGCATTAATGTGACTGCAAAAATAGGAAATATTGCTTAACAAAAAAAGAAGATGCAAAAAACTTACCGAAAGTGGTCATGAAAAATAAAAAAACGGTATTATTTTTGACATTCAATCAACGAGATGTTTATATGCACAACGGCAAACGAATTGACATTTTGCCTGTTTGGGAGAGGATGGGCTCAGTTGCAAAACCCTGTGTTAAGTAGAAGCAACAGACCGCAGGTCTGAATGTTAATAACCCCCAATGAAGCGAAGCGATTGGGGGTGCGAGAAATACATCGACCTCCTCAACCCGCAGGGTTGAATATCCGAAATAAATCACTATCTTAGCCCGATTAATCAACTTGTTAATAGATATATTCAACCCACTTCGGGGTTGAGGGGAGAGTGGTTATTTCTCTATCCCCCAATCGCTTCGCTTCATTGGGGGTTATTC
>JAISWY010000090.1 GCA_031270925.1 Candidatus Symbiothrix sp. | reverse complement strand
CAAAGGCTCTGCGAATACATCTTCGGCGATTCGCCAGCGCCGGATGTCCCAATAGCGCTGTTCTTCAAAAGCCATTTCGATGCGGCGCTCGTTTTGAATCGCTTGACGCATTTCGTCTTTGGTCATGCCTGTTTTCAGACCGTAGTTGCCGTCGCCCGCTTTGATTCCCGCCCGTTTCCGCAAAGCTATCAATTGGTCGTACACTTCCTGTGTCGGACCGGAATATTCGTTTTCCGCTTCTGCTAAATTGAGCAGGATTTCGGCATAGCGGAACATAATCCACAAATGAAGCGTATTGCTGTAATTTTCCACTTCCTCGAACTTACCCATGAATTTGCGCATGTAATAGCTCGTTTTGGTGGTTTGTGTCGATTGACTGGGGTTATTTACCCCTTGTAGAAAAGTTTCCACATCGGTTTTCAACCAGCGCGAGCCGTTGTGCAGGATCGTATAATTCAAACGCGGATCTCGGTCGGCATACATATTCTGTACCGAATAGGAATAAGTGGAAGTCGGATCGTCGATCGCCTTTCCGTCTAACATCGGGAAAGCATCTACCAAGTTTTGCGTGGGACTTGTAGCGCCGTTCGATTGATTGTTTCCCGAAAACCCGACCGGCCCGTTGGCTTTCTCAATATCCGTACTTTCGCTTCCTTGTTGGGCAAAGATGATTTCACGGTTACCGCTTGCACCGGATGAATAATATTCAAGGAAAAGCTGGACAAATCCTTTCGTCGATGGCGTATTCAAAGTATTGAGCGCATAAACAATGGGCGTTGTTTTGTTGTAAGTTTCGATGAACAAACGAGCGGCATCGGCGGCCGTTTTCCAGCGTTGCGGGTCGTATTGGGTGTAAGCGATCAACTCGTTTCCGCTTTCGATGGGACGTTCGTTGAAGAGCGGGCTGGCTGCATAAAGCAATACTCGGCTTTTCAAAGCCATGGCCGCACCTTGTGTAACACAATGGCCATCGGAGCCGGGCGATTGCAGCGGAACGGTGCGCAGACTGTCTTTGATGGCGTCTAATTCATCCACTATATAATTGATGCAATATTCGAACGAGTTGCGTGGCAATTCCAAGTCGTCGCCCAATTCGTAAGGTGCATTGTCGCGCAGGATGGGAACGCCTCCGTAACGCTTAACCAACTCAAAATAATAATACGCTTTCAGAAAACGCGCTTCGGCTTTCCACGCCCGTTTGGTCGGCACAGTATCGCCGGCGCTATCGACAAAAGTGTACATTAAAGGCACTACATCAATGTTATTAACAAATATAATGGCCTGACGGATAGCTGCATAGTAACCGTTCCAATCCATATCGCCGATGATGCGGCTGGGAATAGACGTAACAACACCTACACGGCTCGAAGCGGTATATTGCCCGGCAGCCAAACGTTGAATATCATTTTCGGAAACGGCCGAGGAAACGGCGTCGTCGGAAGCGGCATCCAAATAATTGCCGCCCACGCGGTTATGACCGTTTGGCATGGCGTAATAAATCGTATTTAAGTAATATTCGGCTTTTCTACCCAGCGAATCGGTTGTAGAAAACACATAATCGATGGTAAATTTTTCGATGGGAACCGCTTCGTATTCGTCGCAGGAACTCAGCGCCCAAAGGGAAATGCATCCGATAACTGTAATATATTTCATGAATTTCATATTGTGCTGTATTTAAAATTTGATATTAATACCCATATTGTAGCCCCGCGTCATGGGATAAGAGCGAAAATCAACTACTTCGGGATCCAAGTCGCCGCAGGCCGCTTGTGTCAGCAGGTTTTGTCCGGCAACAAACAGCTTGATTTTCAAGCCTCCGAGATAAGCCCTTGCGAATGTTTCCGGCAAAGTATAAGCCAGTGCGAGGTTTTTCAGGCGGATATAATTGCCCGACCGCACCCACATATCGGAATAAATACCATTGGGTTGCAGATTGTAGGAATTACCGCCGGCCGAAAGACGGGGCAAAGTAGCGGTAGTGGCTGTTTCGGGCGTCCAGCGATTGAGAAGATGCTCGTAAGCTTGACCGAAACCTTGGTTTACGCCTTGAAAACCTGCATTGTAGGTGGCTTCGCTGTAATAAATATCGCGATTGTAAGCGCCTTGAATCAAGGCCGACAATTCCCAGCCGCAGTATTCGAGATTGAGGTCGAAACCGAAATAGCTCCGCGGTTTATCTCCGCCAATCACGGTTTGATCGTATTGATCGATCGTGCCGTCGTGGTTCAAATCCAAGTATTTCACATCGCCGGGAAACAGGTTGTTGCGATTGTATCCGGCTACTATCGGCGTTTGATTGATTTCTTCGCGCGAAGCGAAAAATCCGTCGGTTTTCAAGCCGAAAATGGCGCCGATCGATTTTCCCGTGTGGCGGAAACTTTCGATCAAATTGCCTTCGGCGTCCCGGATTTCCTGTTCGTCCATGAACTTGATACGTTCGTCTTGTTGTGTCCAATTGGCAGAAAGCGAATATTTGAAGTCGCCGATACGGTCTTGGTAGCCAACAGACAATTCGATGCCTTTAGACGTTACGATTCCTATGTTTTCGGCCGGATAGTTCAAACCGCCCAATCCGATGTTTTTA
>JAISWY010000085.1 GCA_031270925.1 Candidatus Symbiothrix sp. | reverse complement strand
TTGTTCCGTTACGATACCGAATCCAAGTCGGTCGATACCATCGCCGTTTCCGACGGATTTCGCTATATGCACATCGTAGCCGGCGAATTATACATTCAGGATAAAAAAGACCTTTGCCGCTTGAATATCGAAAATCAGTTGGAAAAAATCATTTCCGTCGATGACCGCATCATCCATATCGCGAAAAGGGAAAACGATGGTAATCTGGTGTTATTTCTCGAACACAAAGGCATTTACACGCTTTTAGGTGGATTCAATTCGCTGATTCCCTTGAATGAAAGAACGAATATCGCATGGCGTGAATATAAAATCTTTTCGGCGAAGGAAAATGGTTTTACAGGACAATATCTGGTTGGAACCACCCGCGGCGGTCTTTTCATCATCGATCGCGAAGGCAATATTGTAAGCAATGTTTCGGAAAACGAAGACTTGCCGACGCCCACCGTGTTAAGCATCAATATGGACAACCGCAACAATATCTGGATGGGACTCGATGGCGGCGTGGCCACTTTGGATACCGGCGAAAACGAAACTTATTTCATTCCCAAGCCGTTTATCGGGAATATTCGTGGCATCCTGCAATATGAAAACCGCATTTACATCGGCTCCAACCAAGGACTGTTCTATTTAGACGAAAACAGCATTTGCCGTCCGGTCGAAGGCACGCAGGGTTCGGTGTGGTCGATGTATAACATTCACGGCGAATTTATTTTCACGCACGATCTGGGCATTTTTCAAATGAGAAACGGCCGGCCGGTGTGTATTCGCGAAGGCGGAGTTACTTCCTTAGTGCAATCGACGATGAATAATTCGTATTACGTGGGCGGAAATTATTACGGATTAAGCCTTTACCAATTCGTAAGCGGACAATTGAATTACATCGGCGAACTAAAAAATTATGAAGGCGCCGCCCGTTACATCCAATTCGACAAGCAAGGGTATCTGTGGATTATGATTCCGAGAAAAAACTTTGTCCGCATCAGTATTTCTATCGAGAAATTGTCGGTAGAAGAAATCAAATCAATCCCGTTGCCGGGAGCGCCGCTTGAATCGACATTGATGACTTCGTTCGACGATCATCCTGTATTCTATGCCGGCAATCGTCCGTATTATTACGATTCTCAAACACAATCTTTCGTTTTGGATGCGGAAGCCGATGCGGTTTTCCATTTGTGCGGCAAAAACCTGACGTTTTTCCGGCAATTCGATAATATTTTCTGGTATCAAACCAAAGACAACATCGGCTACATTGTCCGCAAAGGGAATTTTCTCGAAAAACACGCGGGAATCTTTTTCCGGATTTACAACAAGCGGATCTCGCCCATGGTGGCGCGCTTGGGCATCAATACCTACGCCATCGGATTTCAAAACGGAATCGGATTGTACGAACCCAACGGAAAAAAATTGAATACGCTCAAAATCAGAATGTTGGAAGCTTATGGAGTTGGCGATCCGGTGTATTATAATTTCCGGAAATCCTCATTGAAACTGCCCAACAATAAGAGTTTTATCAATATCTATCCCATCAATTTGAATCCTGACCAATTGATTGAGTACCGGATTTTAGAATTGGATTCCGTATGGAAACGGGAAAAAATCGAAAATTATTTGACATTAACGCATTTGGAATCGGGCATTTACACCATTCAAATGCGAAATGCCGACGATACGGGAAAAACACCCACCCAAGTAGTGTTGGAAATCGATCGCCCGTGGTATATAAGCAATTGGATGGTATTGGTTTACATCCTGATTTTCTTGGGAATCGTGCTGATTATCGCGTGGTTTTTCAAACGGAAAAATGAAATCGAAAAACGACGAATCGAAAAACGGAAGCGTGAAGAATTAGCCAAATTGGAACACGAAAACCTTATTCAAGCCCAACAAATTACGGAACTGGAAAAGGAAAATCTCCAAATCGAATTGGAAGAAAAAAACAAGCGTCTGGCTTTTATCACGATGAACGACGTGAAGCGCAACAACCTGATGAACGAACTGAAAAGCGAAATCAACGAAATCAATCAACAGGGATTACAAGCGGATGTGAAGCAGAAAATCCGCAACACTCTCAAAAAAATCGAATACGAACTCGAAAACAACGACGATTGGGAAATTTTCGAGCAATATTTCAATGTCGTTTTCGGCGGATTGCTCGAAAAACTGACCGTGAAATACCCGCAACTGACCGGCGGCGATTTGAAACTGCTGGCCTATTTGAAACTCAATCTCAACAATAAAGAAATCGCCAACCTGCTGAATATCTCGTTCCGTAGCGTGGAAATGGCGAAATACCGCTTGCGCAAAAAATTGAATCTCGAAGTGAACGATAATTTTAATACAATATTGAACAATGAGGAAAAACAATAAATGCCTACATAATGCTCTTATGAACAAAATTTTTCTTTTAACGATGATGCTGGCAAGTAGCATCGGCCTGTTTGCCCAGCAACGGGAAATTACCGGAAGGGTAACTTCGGACGCCGATCCCAACGGAGTAATCGGCGCAACGGTTACCGCGAAAGGTTCCGCCAACGGCACTGTTACCGATATTTCGGGTAATTTCAAACTTTCGGTACCGGAAAACACGCAAACACTGGTCGTTTCCTACCTTGGAATGGAAACGCAGGAAGTTCCCATCAGGGGAATCAATCAGGTAAATGTGAAACTGAAAGAATCGGATGTCGCGTTACAGGATGTGGTGGTTATCGGTTACGGCACGCAAAAGAAAAGCGTGGTTACGGGCGCCATTACTTCCATTTCGGCCAAAGATTTGGGACAAACGAGTTTGATGCGCGCCGACCAGGCCATACAGGGCCGCGTGCCGGGCGTTTCCGTGATGAACAACAGCGGCCAACCCGGTTCGTCAATGACCATCCGTATCCGCGGCGCCGGAACCAACAACAGCACCGACCCGCTTTATGTCGTCGATGGATTTATACAAGGCAGCATCGAATCCTTGAATCCTGCCGACATCGAATCGATGGAAATTCTGAAAGACGCCGCTTCAGCTGCGATTTACGGCGCACAAGGCGCTAACGGCGTTATCCTCATTACGACCAAACGAGGAAAAGAAGGCGAAAATCGTTTTGAATACAGCGGCAGTTACGGCGTGCAAAATCCCCGCCGCTACTTGGATTTACTGGATGCAACCGAATATGCGCGCATCCAAAACGAAGCGGCCTATAATTCGGGCAAACCGCTGCCTTATACCCAGGAGCAAATCGCTTCGATGGGAAAAGGCGTCGATTGGCAACGCGAAATGACCAATAAAAACGCGCCGGTACTCAATCATCAGTTATCGATGGCAGGCGGGAGCAAGCAATCGCTTTACAACTCGTCGTTGTCGTATTTCATGCAGGACGGTATTTTCGCTCCGGGCAAATCGCGCTACGAACGCTATACGGGAAGAATCAATCTGGAAAGCAATTATTTCGATAACTTGTTGAAAATCGGAACCAATTCGGATATTTCGCACGTCAAACGGCAATCCATCGCCAGCAATCAGGGAAATTCGGGGCCGATTGCTTCCGCCATCAATATCGACCCGATTACGCCGGTGTATGATGCCGACGGCGATTTTGCAATTTCGCCTTACGTAGCAACAGAAGTCGTGAATCCGGTGGCGCGAATCTATTATTCGCACGGCTCGTCGAGCTACACGCGCATCAATCTGACCGGTTTTCTGGAATTGAATTACAAGGGCTTCCGCTTCCGTTCCAATATCGGCGAAGTGATTCAATACGACGAATCGCGCGGATATACGCCGCTTTACCGTCTGAACAGTTCTAATTTTACGGTCGATACGGGCGTGAGCAAGTCGATGGCGCAGAACTTCTATTTTAACAATGATAATACTTTAATGTATTCAAAGAAATTCGGCAAGCACAACGGCTCGGTTATGCTCGGTAACTCCATCCGAACAGGAACCGGCACCGATGTTTCCGCAAGCAAACAAGGTCTATTGTACGATGACGAATATTATGCCTACATCACAATGGCGAAAAAGCAAGGCAGCGACGGCGCCGGCGGCGGTGTGTGGGAAAGCGCTTTTGTTTCGTATTTCGGCCGGTTGAGTTATGATTACGACACGCGCTACATGATGACGGCTACTTTACGCGCCGACGGTTCCTATCGTTTCGGACCGAACAACCGCTTCGGCTATTTTCCTTCGGTTTCGGCCGGTTGGAACATCAGCAACGAATCGTTCATGGAAGATATGAAAGAAAAAATCGAAAACCTGAAACTCCGTTTTAGCTGGGGACAAACCGGTAACGACGCTTTGGATAACTGGCAATTCGTTTCCACTATCAGCAATTGGGGGAAAACCTATTATTTCGGCGACGACGAGCAGGCCATCGGAGCAGCTCCGGGTCGCACCGCCAATCCCGACCTGAAATGGGAAACATCGGAACAACTAAACATGGGCGTGGATATTAATTTTCTGAATTATTTCAATTCGACGATCGATTTGTACCGGAAAACGACCAAAGATTTGCTGGTAATCATTCCCGCGCCGATGCTGATTGGAAATTTGGCGCCATGGGGCAATGCCGGCAGCGTGCAAAACCAAGGCGTGGAATTTAGTCTGGGCTATCGTCTGAACAAAAACGATTGGTCGCTCGATGTGAGTGGAAACATCGCTTACAACAAAAATAAAGTCGTGGAAGTGGGAAACGAAAACGGTTACATCACAGGTGGCAGCGCCATCCAGATGCAAAACCTCTTGATGATGGAACCCGGCCAAGCGATCGGCTATTTCCATCTGAATAAAGTCTTGGGCGTATTTCAAAACCAAGCTGAAATCGACAACTACTGCAATTCGGAAGGAAAAATCATCCAAGCGAAAGCCAAGCCGGGCGATTTGAAATTCCGCGATAAAAACGACGACGGTGTGATTGATATTTCCGATCGCGAATACGCCGGCAGTCCGCATCCCGATTTCAACTACGGACTAAACGTCGCCGTGAAATACAAAAACTTCGATTTCAACATGTTTTGGATGGGCTTGTCCGGACACAAGATTTTCAACTGCCTGCGCCGCTGGGATTTGCAGACGAGTAATTTCCAAACGACCGCATTGAACCGCTGGCATGGCGAAGGCACGTCGAACACCTATCCGCGCATCACGGCCGACGACCAGAACGGTAATTTTACCACCGCTTCCGATTTCTTTTTGGAAGACGCTTCGTTCCTCCGCTTGAAAGATATTTCCATCGGATACACCTTCAACCAATGGAAGAAATACCACATTCAAAAGTGCCGCCTGTATGTTTCGGCGCTTAATTTGCTCACGTTCACCAACTACACGGGCTACGAACCGGAAGTTACGGGAGGCGTCATGTCGATGGGTATCGACCGCGGCGTGTATCCGCAACCCAAAACATTCAATATCGGATTAAACATATCATTCT
>JAISWY010000068.1 GCA_031270925.1 Candidatus Symbiothrix sp. | reverse complement strand
CAAGATAGTAGTTTTTCCGATACCGTTGATGCCTACGAGAATATTCACATCGGGATGCAATGTCCATTTGACATTGTATTTCTCGAACAATCCGGTTATTTCGATGCTTTTTATTCGATTTGTATCCATTGTTTTATGAATTAAATATTTCCTGAACAATTTCCCTGTCATCAAAAGGATGTTTCACTCCTTTTATTTCCTGATAATATTCATGTCCCTTGCCGGCAATCAGAATAACATAGACTTGTTGCGCGAGCATACAAGCTGTACGAATGGCTTCTTTGCGGTCGGTAATGCACAATGCTTGGCGGCGTTCGGTATCATCCAATCCGGCGAACATATCGTCGAGAATGGCTTCCGGCTCTTCAAAACGCGGGTTGTCGGATGTTAAAATTACGCGGTCGCTCAGGCGGACGGCTTCTTTGGCCATGATGGGGCGTTTGCCTTTGTCGCGGTTGCCGCCGCAGCCGACGACCGTGATAATATTGCCTTTGTCGGGCAAAGCGTCGTTTAGGATTTTAATGGCATTAAGAACGTTGACGAGAGCGTCGGGTGTGTGTGCGTAATCGACGATGGCAGTGTAACCATCGGACGAGCGGAAAGTTTGGAAGCGGCCGGATACCGATTGTAATGTGCTTAAAAGCGTGAGAATGTCTGTCGTAGAGACCTTGCATGCAACATCTCTACATAGCAAAACCGCGGCTCCATAAACGGCTAAGAGATTGTAAGCGTTGAATTTACCGACAAACTGTGTGAGAATTTCGGCATCATTAATCGTCATCAAGGTACTATCGAAATGCGATTCCAAAATCCGGCCTTTGAAATCGGCCAAAGTTTGGAACGAATAAGTATGTTTGACGGCTTTCGTGTTTTGCAACATAAATTCGCCGTTTTTGTCGTCTTTGTTGGTCAGAGCGAAAGCGGCTACGGGCAATTGGTCGAAGAAACTCTTTTTGGCGTCGCGATATGCCTCAAACGTATTATGATAATCCAAATGATCGCGTGTAAGATTGGTAAAGATTCCGCCGGCGAACTGCAAGCCGGCAATGCGCTGTTGTACAACCGAATGTGAACTCACTTCCATAAACGCATACTCGCAACCGGCAGCGACCATTTGCGCCAAGAGATTGTTCAATTCAATCGGGTCGGGCGTGGTGTGCGTAGCCGGGATTTCCGTTTCGTTGATGTAATTGCAAACTGTGGATAATAAACCAGCATTATAGCCCAGTTTTCGGAATATCATATATAATAAGGTAACGATGGTGGTTTTGCCGTTGGTGCCGGTAATGCCGACTAATTTCAGTTTTTTGGAAGGTTCGCCATTCCAAAGCGAAGCGATTTCGCCCAATGCCTTGGCGCTATCATTCACTTGTATATATTTGATATTTGAATTTTTATCGACAACCGGCGATTGATGCACAATAACCGTTGCTCCGTTTTCAATGGCTTTTCCGATATAATCGTGTCCATCGGATTGCGTGCCCTTTACGGCTACGAACAAATACCCGCTTTCGATTTTCCGCGAATCGAAATGGATTCCGGAAATATCAATTGTTTGATTTTTAAATATTAATTGCATCATTCTTCGTTTTATTTCAATTGCAAGAAAACAATATTACCCGGCAGAACCGATTGCGCGACAACTGTTCCCTTTCCGCTTAATTTGACCCGCCGTCCGGTGCGTTCAATGGCGTAAACCGCATCTTTGGCGCCCATACCCCGTACATTCGGAATGCCGTTGGATTCGGAATCCAATGCGACTAAACTTTTCTTTACTTCCGGCTGTTTCGAAAGAGTATCGACCGGCAACGGACGACTCTCGGAAATAATATTCCGCGTATAAATTTCTTCCGCAATGGCTTTAAAAACCGCTCCGCACATAAACCCGCCGGAAGCGTTGCCGATACGCGGTTTACGGATAACTACAATCATGGAATATTTCGGTTTGTCCGAAGGAAAATAGCCACAAAACGACACTTGATGCTGATTGCCATACGAGCCGCCTTCTGCTAATTTGGCTGTTCCCGTTTTTCCGGCAATGCGAATCAATTTGGAACGAGCCGGTTTGCCGGTGCCGCCAAGACTGTTCACAACACTATCGAGCATTTGCCGGATTTCCGAAAGCGCAGTTTCCGAAGCGATTTGCTCGTTGATGACGATCGGTTTCTTTCGTTCCAAAACACGTCCGCTTTCGCCGTTGCGGATTTCGCACACGAAAAGCGGCTTGACCAATTTACCATTGTTGGCGATCGCATTGAAAAACGACAAGGTATAAATGGGGGGAATGGCCGTGTAATAACCATACGACATTCGGGAAAGATCGACCAAATTATGCGTTCTCCGGATTCTCGGCACAGCATAACCCGGAATTTCCAAGTGCATATCCTGATGAAAGCCGATACGGTAAACACCGTCGAAATAACGGTCGGGATCGCGTGAATAGGCTTGCATAATCAATTTGGCCACACCTATATTCGACGAATAACGAATGCTGTTGGCGGCGTTAATCAATCCATAACCGCGACCGGCATTGTGGTCTTCCAAAGGAACGCCGGCCACAACAGCGAAACCGTTGCCCACATCCACCGGATCGTCGGGATGGATAGTCCCGTCATTCAAACCCACCAGCATCGAAACGACTTTAAACGTCGAACCGGGTTCGCTCAAATCGGAAACCGCAAAATTCCGGGTTTCGCCCCAGACGCCCTCGCAGATACGCCCCATGTTGGTAATAGCTTTCACTTCGCCGGTCGCCGTTTCCATCAAAACGGCCGTACCCGATTCGGCGTCGATTTCCTGCAATTTCTTTTTCAGGTTTTTTTCTACAATGTCTTGAATATGAACATCAATCGTGGTAATAATATCGCATCCGGGAACCGGCTTTTCAAAAGGAACCACCATTGTCCGGCCGTTGACTTTGCGACTTTGGCCTAAGCCCGGTTTGCCGCACAACAACGAATCGTAATACATTTCCAAACCGTTTTTACCGACTTTCCGGCCAATGGTATCCGAACCGTAAATGCTGCCGATAGTACGCAAAGCCAAGGAACCGTAGGGATTGACCCGTCGCCGGAGCGATTGCGGTTTCAAACCCGAAATATATTGTCCTTTTTTGAAAAAAGTTAGCGTCCGAAGTGTTTTCCATTGGGCGTAATCGACGACTATCCCTTGTAATGGATAACCGCGATCGGGTTTAAAATTCGGATTATTCTTGATTTTTTTATCTTGTTCCACTTTCCAGTCCAAGCCTTTTTGCAAGCGATCGCCGATTTTACGAGCTAACGAATCGGGGAAATTTTGCTGTAACTCGGCATTTATCTTCCGGAGATTGGCTTTCAACGAATCGGCGGTTCCTTTCTGCGCCCAAAAATCGATATACAATTTATAACGGTCTTCGTTCGTCGCCAACAATTCGCCTCCACATGCGTAAATATTGCCGCGCTCGGTTGGAATCGGCACACTGTCGCGCACTTGTGTAGCGCCTAATTCACGCCATCTTTCTCCATCTTTCCATGACGTCCTTACCGCTTTACTGAAAACCAAAAGAGCCACTCCAATAACAATGACTACCAAAATAAAATAGGAAGTCATTATCTTTTGTGCTTGTGTTTTTTTTGCAGACATAAACGTATTATTTATGAATTTCAAAAGCCGGTTGTTGCGGCGATGCCAATTCGATCCCTTTTTCTTTCAACAGGGTTTCAATTTGCGAATAACGGCGTGCATCGGTCAATTTCATGGCCAATACTACCGCCGTAGCCCGTTCGTGCTTCAAGCTATCTTGTAGAAAATCGATTTGTTTCATTTTTTTCTGGCAGGCGTAATCGTTGCTAATCAACAAAAGAACGCCCAAAACAATTAAAAACACCAATTTCGATTGCTTGATGAAAAACGCCTCCTTCATCCATTCTCCGGTAATGATATACCGGATGAATCTTACCAACATGTTAACCATTTCACTCATATTTTTTCTGCTATTCTTAATTTAGCGCTACGTGAACGCGGATTTCGGGCGATTTCGGCTTCGTCCGGTATGATGACTTTCGAATGTACCGCCCGGAAAGGCGTTTCAATATTCCCGTAAAAATCCTGTACGGTTTTACCTTCAAAATTGCCCGTTTTGAAGAAATTCTTGACCAAACGATCTTCCAGCGAATGATAAGTTATAACCGCCAAGCGACCGCCCGGTTTCAACAAAACCAATGCTTGCTGCAACATTTCTTTCAAAGCGTCTAATTCGCCGTTTACTTCGATACGAAGCGCTTGAAAGGCTTGCGCCAGTTGTTTTTTTTCTTTGGCTCGACCGAAAAACGGTTTTACGATTGTTAAAAAATCGTTGATGGTTCGGATATTTTGTCGTTCGCGCGCTTGGATTACCGCCCGTGCAATGGCGCGTGCATTGTACAATTCGCCATAATGATAAAACACATCGGCCAAAGCCGCTTCCGAATAAGTATTCAGGATTCCGGCGGCGGTTTTTCCGGCGCGCTTGTTCATCCGCATATCCAAATCGCCTTCAAAACGGAACGAAAATCCGCGCGTTTCATCGTCGAAATGATGCGACGAAACGCCTAAATCGGCCAATAAGCCGTCGATCATTTTCACGCCATACCAATCCAGAAACGGCGTCAAATAGCGGAAATTGCTATGGACAAACGTAAATCGGCCGTCGGAAAGAATATTGTTTTCGGCGTCCTCATCCTGGTCGAATCCGAATAACCGTCCGCTTTCGCCCAATAAGGCCAAAATCGCTTTGGCGTGACCGCTGCCGCCCAAGGTAACATCCACGTATAAGCCGTCGGGGCGAACCTGCAAACCACTGATTGTTTCGTTCAACAAGGCGGGAATGTGATATGGAATCGTTTCGTTCATGCTTTATCTTCTGTTTTCGGTTTTACCAAAAAGCGGCGGGCGTTCGCCTTGAAATTCTCGCGGCTACTTTGTATGAAGCGGCTGTATTCGGCTTCGTCCCAGACTTTAATTTTGTCATCAATGCCTACGAAACGGACGTCGCTTTTCAAGCCGGCTTCGTCTGCAAATTCTTTCGGGATTAAAATTCGCCCCATCGAATCCATTTCTACCGGATTAGCCCGGCCAACGTAAGCTTCGTAGATACTCATCTGTTCTTCATCATATAAATCCAAGCGACTACGCATATTGTTTTTTTCCGCTTCCCAAGCCGCCCGCGGATAGAGAACCAAGCATTTTTGGTACAAATCGGGAGTCAGCACAAGGCGTTGATCGTCTCCTTCCTGCCAACTGCGGCGGAAGATGACCGGCAACGGAACGCGATTTTTCGCATCCAATTTCGTACTGCTATTTCCGACAAAATTTTCCACTTGATATAAATGACTAATTTTCAGGGTGTAAAATTACACATTTTCCCACAAATCAACATTATTTCCCACTTATTATTTATCAACAAGTTATCCTCAGTCTTTCCACAAGAAATAAACAATATAACTAATTAAGAATCAATTAATTAAACCACTAATAAACCGATAAAGCAATTTCATGCGGATACAGGATTTGCATCCTATCAATATTCTTCCTACATTTGCTCCCGTTAGCAAACAAGCGTTTTATTATCAAAAAAGGCCGGAAAATATTGCTGATTACTCTTGCTTCGCCATTCATTTTGGCGGGATTAGTTTATCTTTTGTTGTGGCTACCACCGGTGCAACAAAAAATAAAAAACATTGCCTTATCGGAAGTCATCAAAAGAACGCATAACCGGATCGAAATCCGTGAATTATCGTTTCGCCCATTTAACTACATTCGGTTGTCGGGCATTTATGTCGAAGATTTAAGAGGCGATACTTTGGTGTATGTCGAAAATTTGTCGGCGCGTTTCGACTTATGGAGATTGAAAGACAAACAATTGATTATCAATTCAATACAATTGAATGATTTCGTGGCGAAAGTGGCCGGAGACAGTGCAAATGCCGATTTTAACTTTCAATTCCTAATAGATGCTTTTGCTTCCGATACGCCCGACACAACATCTTTTGTTATGCAATGGCAAATTTCCGATATTCAACTGAAAAACGGACGGTTGCATTACGATATGCTCGACAAACCGGTTTCGGAAGATGGACTTTTGGATGTTAATCATATAAAAATCAATAATTTAGCATTAAAAACCGAATTGGACAATGCCGGCGATATATGGAATATCCGGTTGAAACAATTCTCATGTTCCGAACAAAAAGGTTTGCAAATCGAACAAATTAACGCGATTTTCGATACCAACGGAAAATTGAGCATAAGTAAATTACAAGCGGATTACAAAAATCGTATCTCATTGAAAATCAACGCATACATGGATAACTATATGCAATGGCAAACATCGCCCTTGTACGTAGATTTAACAGAAGTTAGAGCAGATACACTGCTCCCAACCAGCACCCGGTTGAGCGGTCGTCTGCAAGGCGACTTATCCGACTTATCGGCTGATATTCAAGCGGAAAGCGATTGTGGCAATTTACATTTGAAAGGACGGGGCGGTTACAATTTCACGAACGAAACGGCGCATTTCGACGCTTCCGTGCGTGCCTCCGATTTCGATTTGAAGGCTCTATTGAACGATGCCGTTTTCGGCTCAACAAGCTTTCAATTGCACGCCAAAGGTTCGGTATCGGCGGGAAAACCCAATCTTACGGCCGAAGCGCATATCGACCGTTTCGATTATCAAAATTATGTTTATCAACAAGTGGATGCACAAGCGGTTTATCGCGGCGAAACCATTGAATTACACTTAAACAGTCAGGATGAAAATATTCCTTTGGTATTGGATTTAACAGCCAATACATCCAAAAAAACGCCTTCCGTTCAACTGAATGTCGATTTGCAAGGCGTTTGCATTGAGGCTTTGCATCTGCTTTCCGATACACATAACTTACTCATCGTAGGAAAGATGCATATAAATGTATCCGGCTTCAATCCC
>JAISWY010000023.1 GCA_031270925.1 Candidatus Symbiothrix sp. | reverse complement strand
AAAATCCGGATTTTCCTGCAATCGATCGCGCAAAAAATACAAAAAAGAGGTTTTCAAACCACTGAAACTATAATCATAGCCTTGAATATGCGGTTTGGCAAATGCAAACGCTTTCGGATTGCCTTCTTTCGCCAAACGGTCGATGACGGGGCCGCCGGGATAAGGCAAACCCAGCACTTTGGCGCATTTGTCGAAGGCTTCGCCGGCTGCATCATCAATCGTTTGGCCAATGACTCGCATCTCCTTATGTGATTGAACATGAATAATTTGCGAATTTCCACCCGAAACCAGCAGGCACAAAAACGGGAAATCCGGTTGCGCATTGTCGTTTTCATCTTTCCGGATGAAATGCGCCAAAACATGCGCCTGCAAATGGTTTACTTCGATCATCGGGATATTTAAGGCAGTAGAAAAACCTTTGGCAAAGGACGTGCCGACCAAAAGCGAACCCAGCAAGCCCGGCCCGCGTGTGAAAGCGACGGCTGATAAATCTTCTTTCCGGATTCCCGCTTGTTTAATTGCCTGATCTACCACAGGAATAATGTTTTGTTGATGCGCCCGCGACGCCAACTCCGGCACTACGCCACCATAGGCTTCATGCACCTTTTGTCCGGCAATAACGTTTGAAAGCATTACCCCGTTACGCAGTACTGCAGCTGATGTGTCGTCGCACGACGATTCGATACCTAATATTATAATTGGATGATTCATTTTTCCGTAATTAGGCTGCAAAAGTACGATTATTTTTTGATATGCGAATGTACGAATGCCGACAAAGCTTCCGGTCGGGCATTTGTTGGTCGGGAAAACGCCAAAGATAGCATTTCGGGAAGTCGAACAAGCGCCAAAAACAAGCAGCAGGAAAGTAGAATATTTTTCATATAGCTATAAAAAAGGCTGCCGAAATGCTTCGGACAGCCAATTCATAACTTTGTTCTAAAAAACGATTATGCTTCGATGATCGCGCCGGAAGGGCACACATCGACACAAGTGCCGCAATCAATACATTTCGCCGGGTCAATTATATAGATGTCGCCTTCGGAGATAGCTCCTTCCGGACATTCATCAATACAAGTTCCACAAGCAATACAATCGTCGGTAATAACGTGAGCCATTTTTTATTCTTTTAAAATTAATTTTGATGCAAAGATAAAACAAGAAAAAGAAATAACAATGAAATTTCGGCTTTCGGAAGGCTATTTAAACTTATTCAAAATAAAATGAAAGTTGCCCACTGATTTGCAAAAGCGATATTTCGCCTAATTTGGTATTGAATTGAGCTTGTAAAAGGCGTTCTTCTGCTTCGAGCAGACTATTTTGAGCTTCGCGCAGTTCGATTCCCGACAAATCGCCCAAACGGTAACGCTCCATCGCAATTTCGTAGTTTTCGCGGGCGGCTTCGAGATTTTCCGATTCCAAGTTTTTGAGTTTCAGGTTGTTGTTATAAATCATCCGGAGATTTGACAAATCGGCGTTGAGCGACAATTTCAATTTTTCTTGCGTCCATTCTTTGTTTTGAATGGCGATTTTGGCGTTTTTCTGTTCGCGGCGGCGGTTGAGGCCATCGAAAAGATTGTAACCCAAGGTAAATCCGTAAGCAAATCCTAATTGATTCTGTTTCGCAAAGTTAGAATTGTCCGTATCGTAAAGATTAAGCGTGTAGCCGTAGTTCGCATTCAATTTCAAATAAGGGAAATTGCGCGATTGAATTGCCTTTAAATCCAATTGACTCAACGATTTATTTTGTTCGGACAACAACAATTGCGTATTCGAAGTCAAAGTTTTTTCCCACAATGCGTTTTGGTCGGGTAGAGGATTGGCCACAATCGCCGTATCGTTGGGCAGCCATTGTTGCGATACATTTTCCAAAGCCATCAATTGATTCAATGCGATGACGGACGAATTAACCGCCTCATTCTGTTTGATTAAGCTCGAACAGTCGGCGTTGAAATCGACCCGCGCCTGTTGCAAATCCAAACGCGACATCGAGCCGATATTGTAACGAGCTTCAACGATTCGCAAGCGTTCGCGCGAAAGCGAAACGGCGTATTTGAGGTTTTTGAGGCGCAAATTTTGACGCACGTAATTATAATATTCAGCTGTGAGATTGGCAATTAAGTTTTCGATGGCCATCCGGGTTTGGATTTCGCCCATTTGTTGGAACTGTTTCAAGCGGGCGTATTCGGTTTGGATGCGGAAGCCGTCGAAAATCGTCCAATTCAAATTCAATCCAACGTTGGCGCCTTGATTCAGAATATTGGAATACGATTGCGTCGTTTGATTGGCTGTCTGTTGGTCGATATTGAGCAATGATCCCGAATAGCCTGCGTTGAGGTCGAGAGTTGGTAGCATACCCGCATTACCCCACGTGGCATTATTGTCGGCCGCTTGTTGTTCATTGCGGACGATGCGGATGTCGAAGTTCCGTTCCAAACCGGTTTGTAGCACTTGTTGGATGGAATAAGTGGTTTGGGAGAATGCCGGAAACGACACAAAAAGAGTAAAAAGTATGAAAATAAATCTGATACGCATCTGTATATAAAATAATTGGTTGCAAAAGTAGTAATTAATTTCTTAAGTGTCATTATTTTTTTATTACATGAACTCTACCAATTTTCATGTTTTCAGTTTGTATTTTAAAAAACTGCTTAAAATCCATCTTTGGCGTCATGTCCAGTTTTTTTCGGATATTGGTTTTTCGTTGTTCCATTCCCCGCAAAGTTATGCTCAACAGGAAAGCTATTTCGGAATTGGAAAACTCTATGCAAGTAAGGTAGCAGATTTGTTGGTCGA
>JAISWY010000054.1 GCA_031270925.1 Candidatus Symbiothrix sp. | reverse complement strand
CGGTTCGTAATTGGCAACTTGCTGACCGTCCATCGAAAGCGATTGCGTGAAATAGCCATAGCGATACAAAAATCCCACAGCCGTAAGGTCGGCGCGGATGTCGCTGGCTTCCTTGATGTAATCGCCGGCCAAAACGCCCAAACCGCCGGAATAGATTTTCAACACATTACACAAACCGTATTCCATGCTGAAATAAGCCACGCTCGGAATTTCGGCATTCAACGGTTCTTCCAGATAGGCTTTGAATTTGGCGTAAACGGCTTGGATAGAGGCCATCATCTCTTTGTCTTTCGTCAGTTCTTCCAAACGTTTGTAAGAAAGATTTTGCAACAATGCCACCGGATTATTTTCGGTTTGCGACCATAATTCCTTGTCGATGCTCGAAAATAATTCTTTGGCTTCGTAATTCCAAACCCACCAGAGATTATGTGCGATTTCGTCTAAAACTTTCAATTCTTGCGGTAAACGGGAATGGATATTCACTTCTTTCCACACCGGTTCGTTCGTTTGATTGGATTTAATTTTTGTCATGATTACTTGAATTTGTTATGCTTTAATGCGATTTGATATGCTTCCATATAATATTGTATAAAATGCGACCATGCGGCTTTTTCGGATAATTTCTGAGCCGATTTTCGCGCTTTTGCCGTTTGTTGTTCATCATAAGACGAATATTCCAAGATGGCGCTTTTGACTGCTTCCGCCGTTTCAAAATAATTATTATCGTTCCGTTTTACTATTGTAACAGCTTGCAAATCAGATTGTTTTGCTTTTTGCACTTGTTGCGCCCAAATTCCAAATCCAGCTTTATCGGTAGTAACAGTCGGAATGCCGAACGCAATGCTTTCGAGTGGCGTATAACCCCACGGTTCGTAATACGACGGAAAAACGGTCAAGTCGAAACCGGCCAACAAATCGTAATACGGAAGATTGAAAATGCCGTCGTTCCCGGTCAGATACGAAGGTACGAAAATGATTTTTACCGGATTTCCATCCTCATTCGTAAAATGCAAATAACGCAGGTATTCACTGATTTTATCGTTTTGCGGCTCAACTAATTCGTGCGTTAAATAAGGATGTTGTAAATCTTTGTAAGCGCCTTTTATCCAAGCGGGAACCAAAATAAAAGCGACAATCGCCCGCTTCGGGTTGGCCTTTTTTACGCGATGCATGGATTCGATAAATACATCCAAACCTTTGTTTCGATATTCGTAACGACCGGAAGTCGCAATCAACAAAGCATCGTCTGCGATTCCGGAACCGGTCATTTGAGAAGCGATTTGCAACATTTTTTGCCGCGATGCCGCCCGTTTTTCGTCATACGCTTTTCCTTTCGGAACGAAATCGGTTTCAAAACCATTAGGTGTGATTATATCCGGCTGTTTATCCAAGAGTTGCGTACATTCGCGGCCGGTAATTTCACTTACCGTCGTAAAACAATCGACATGTAAGGCGGCCTGTTTTTCCAATTGATGCTTACCGATCATATTGAGTTCACGCGCCATTTGATCGCCGTTGTAATGCGTAAACTGTTCGTACAAAGCTTTATTGTTTCCGCAAATCGAACGGCCGATGGAAGTGGCATGAGTGGTAAAAATGGTGGCAATCTTCGGCGTATGCACATGCAAATACAACGCGGCCATCCCCAGCATCCATTCGTTGAGATGCGCAATTACCTTTTTTTTCTCCAATTTCAAAAAGCGATACAAACTCTCGATGGTTTGCGCGGCAGCATAAGCAAACATACACGATTCGTCGTAATCGCCGCAACCGACCGTGGAATCAATACCGAATTTCTCCCACATTTCGTAATAAATCGTGCTTTTGTGCCTGTAGTTGGGATAAAAATCGACCAAAACGGCGATTGGATTGCCCGGAACATTCCATCGTCCTACACGAACAAGCAATTGCGATTGCGCCGTAAATTGTTTTTTCCAATTGCGCCACAGGTTTTTTTCTTCTACAAAATCGGGATTTTCCTTTTCCGCCCAAATATCGGGACCTATGAAAACTATTTTGTCGGGAAAGAGCGTTTGCAATGTATTGGCACGTGTGGACAAAACAGTATAAATGCCGCCCACTTTGTTACATACTTCCCAACTGGATTCAAAAATAAAGCCGGTTTTTTCAACCATAAATTCTCTGCCTATTAATATTTCGACCGCAAAGATAATACATTTTCGGTTTTATCGTGTATCTTTGCGACCGATTAAAATAAAATATAAATAAATCAATAGGTAAATGAAAAAAATATATGCCCTATTCTTTAAGCTAACAGGCTGGAAATCATCTGTTAAGACAGATATTTTATCGAAATGTGTGATTTGTGTTGCACCGCATACAAGTAATTGGGATTTTGTGATTGGGCTGCTTTTTTACAAATCCATCGGCGGCGATCCGCATATTTTAATGAAAAAAAGCTGGTTTTTTTTCCCGTTTAAATACATTTTAAAAGCCTTGGGCGGCGTGCCGGTCGATCGGAGCAAACGTACTTCGCTAACCGAACAGATGAAAGAACGCTTCGACAAGCTTTCGCATTTCCAGTTGGCCATTGCGCCGGAAGGCACACGCAAACAAAATCCCGACTGGAAATCAGGCTTTTATTACATCGCTTTGGCGGCCAAAGTGCCGATTACCTTAGCTTATCTGGATTACAAGAAAAAAATTGTCGGCGTAATCGAAAATTTCATGCCGAGCGGCGACGCCTTGGGCGAGATCGAATATATCAAACAAATGTATCAACACATCGCCGGAAGAAAGCCTGCTCAATTTGCGATATGACAAACGATCTGCGAATCAGCATCTTACAAGCAGATATTGCTTGGGAAGACAAGGCAAAAAATCTGGAAAATTACGGCACTTTGCTTTCCGGCTTGCAAGGAAAATCGGATTTAGCCGTCGTTCCCGAAATGTTTACGACCGGATTTTCGATGCAAGCTTCGCATTTGGCTGAAACCAACGACGGAACTACTATACAAACTCTAAAACGCCTCTCACAAACAGTAGATTTGGCGATTGCAGGCAGTTTTTTAGCAAAAAACGATGACGGGAAATTATACAATCGCGGCTTTTTCATCACGCCTTCGGGAGAATCGTTTTTTGCCGATAAGCGTCATTTATTCCGTTTGGGCGGCGAAGACAAGGTTTTTACGCCGGGACTAACCTACCCTATCCTCTCCTGTAAAAATTGGAATATCCGTTTGATTGTCTGTTACGATTTACGATTTCCGGTTTGGAGTCGCAACCAAAATAACGAGTACGATTTATTGCTCTGCACTGCCAATTGGCCTCGTGCGCGCGCCAATGTGTGGAAAACGCTCCTGCAAGCCCGCGCCATTGAAAATCAATGTTATGTTTGTGGTGTGAATCGCATCGGGCAACATGGAAAAATCATTGATTATCAAGGAGATTCGATTTTAGTCGATTACAAAGGCTTTCCAATTACGGAAGCGCCTACCGACCGGCAAGCGATCTTAACTACTACAATCAAACGGGAATCGCTGCTGGATTTTCGTCAAAAATTCCCTGTCGGAAAAGACGCCGATCGATTTCAAATAATTTTTTAGCAATTCGTTTGTCGTTTTAATTTTTATTCTTACCTTTGCGCCTCGAAAATGACACCGAGATATAGCGCAGTTGGTAGCGCGCCACGTTCGGGACGTGGAGGCCGGGCGTTCGAGTCGCCCTATCTCGAC
>JAISWY010000353.1 GCA_031270925.1 Candidatus Symbiothrix sp. | reverse complement strand
CTTTTCGTCGGCGCGACGGTTGGTCGTTTCCCACCATATTCCCGACGGATGCCAATCCTGATCTTGCTTTTCCTTGATGATTTTAATCCAGTAATCGGGGATATTCATTGCCATCCGGTAATCGAATCCGTAGCCACCTTTGTTCACTGCCACGGCCAGACCGGGTATTCCGCTCACTTCTTCGGCAATCGTAATTGCGTTTTTATTGACTTCGTGGATCAATTTGTTGGCCAACGTGAGATAGCAAATCGCATCGCCATCCTGATTCAAGTTGTAATAATCGGCGTAACTGCCAAAGCCTTCACCTAAACCGTGGCTGCGATAGAGCATCGAAGTAACGCCGTCGAAACGGAAACCGTCGAAGCGGTATTCTTCCAGCCAGAATTTGCAATTCGACAGTAAAAAATGAATTACTTCGTTGCGACCATAATTGAAACAAAGCGAATCCCAAGCAGGATGCTCGCGACGTTCGCCACTGTGGAAATATTGCTCATAGGAACCGTCGAACCGTCCCAAGCCTTCGATTTCGTTCTTAACTGCATGAGAATGAACAATATCCATAATCACGGCAATGCCCATCGAATGCGCCACATCGATTAATTCCTTCAAATCGTCGGGTGTTCCGAAACGCGAAGATGCGGCAAAAAAGCTGGAAACATGGTAGCCGAACGAACCATAATAGGGATGCTCCTGAATGGCCATGATTTGAATTGCATTGTATCCGTCGGCTTTTACGCGCGGTAAGATGTTTTGTGTAAACTCTTTATACGTTCCGACCCGTTCTTCGTTTGTCGCCATTCCGATATGACATTCGTAAATCAGCAGCGGCGAAACATTCGGTTTGAATTTTTTGGTTTTAAATTGATAGGGATTTTCGGACAGCCAAACTTGGGCGCTGAAAATGTAGTTTTTTTCGTCTTGAACCGCGCGGGTCGTCCACGCCGGAATGCGTTCGCCCTCGCCACCCGGCCAGTGGACTTTCAATTTATACAAATCGCCGTGATGCAAGGCGTTTTTCGGCAAACGGATTTCCCAAACGCCGTTTTCGAGCCGTTGCAGTTGATATTCAGGCGTTTCCAGCCAATTGTTGAAATCGCCGATGAGGTAAATCGCAGTGGAGTAGGGCGCCCATTCGCGGAAAATCCACGTATCGTTTTCAAAGTGCAGACCGAAATAAAGGTGTCCCGAAGCAAATTCGCTCAGCGAGATTTTTCCGTTACCGGTCAACTCTTTTTCCCGTTGAAGGAAATAGTTGTATCGTCCTTCGATAGCCGAACGGAAAGGTTCGAGCCACGGGTCGTTTTTAATTAATCCAAGTAGTTGTTTCATTTATTATTTGTAAGAGCTGTAATACCGTTGAATAAAAAGGGTTAAGTCATTGTAAATCGGAATGGTAAATTGAACAAACATATCTTGCGCGGGAGGCGGAGGCGAGAGTTGCGTGCGTTTGCACATATTCAGTTCTTTCGAGCTTAATGCACGTTCGTCGCCGTTGAAAGTCGCCCACGAATCCGTCCATTTGTAGGTGCCGGGGAATTTTTGTTGCGATAATATTGTATTCGTGCGGTAATCAACAATAAAAGCATTTAAAATGCCCGACGAGGAAAGTTCTACCGAGCGCACGGTCAGCTTGGCTTTGACGGTTCCATAGACTGTATGGGTTTTGCCCTGGTCGTCGCGATACGTTCCTGTAGCCACACTGTCGCGTTTTACTTCGCGAGTGTCGGTGCTTTCGCGGACTTGTCCCACTACAAATTCCTGAAAACTAAGGCGGATAATCTGGTCGGGATGCAATTTCATTGTGGCAGCTTCTTCCGGGGCGAAAATATGAACGTATTCGTTGCGGATTTTTTCGGAAAAATATTCAAATACCTGATTTTGGAAAAAATCGGCGCTGATTTTGTATTGGCCTTCTACCGGAACCTGTTCCAACACCACTTTCAGCGTGGCCGCCCATTTGGCGTCTTGTATTTTGTTAATCACATCTTTGTAGCCCGGAATCAGCGAATTAACCTGTACATACTGCAGGTGAGCTGCTTTGGCCGCTTGTCGCGTACCGATTTGCATATTCTTTTCGGCATTCCGATAAGTTTCTTCGGCAGCCGAATTGCGGGCCGATTCCATTTCGTTCGTGTAATAATTTAGATTAGGAAGCAATTGATAAGCCACAGGCGAACGCGAAACCTGTGTCGCCACATTATTCAACTGGCTGTACAGATCGAAGATTTTTTGATAACGTACCGGGTCGGACGACGTAACATCCAAACGATCGACTTCCCGATCTACATAATTGACTAACAAGGGATAAGCAGTTGTTAAAGTTGAAGCGGCAACTGCGTTATCAGGCGACGAGCGCAATTTTTCGATGGCTTGAATACAAGCGGTGTAGTAATTCCCGCGCGATAAAGCTTTTTCTCCCGTACTGCGGCAACCAGCCAAAACCAATAAGGCTGTTAATAAGGCGATTGCGAATGATCGAAACTTTCTCATTATTTTATTTTTTTTATTCAACATGATAGTATTGACTTAATTCGTTTGCAAAAGTAACATTTTATTTGTAAAAATATGCTTGACTTTGGGATAAAAACATTCCATCCCGTTCATGGTAGCCTAAACAAGCAAGTATAATCTTTTCCTTCGGACAAAACCTCGGCAATGTATATTCCTGAAGATAATTCGCTTACCTTTAATTGATTGAGAATAGAATCCTGTTGAGATACCAATTGTCCGGCCAAGGAATAAACCCAGAAGCGGATGCGCTGTTTATTTGGAATGTCCAAGCGGATTTGTTTTTGAGCGGCATCGAAAAAAAGCGGGGAGTGCAACACGGTATTTATCGAAGTCGGATAATACATTATATACGCTTTTTGAAAATCGGGCAAGCCGTAGCCGTATTTTTCATCGGGTTCGGAAAAGCGATTCGATGATGATTTGATTAAATAGATTAATTCCAAAGCGGTTAATTCGGGTAAGGCCTGCCACAAGCAAGCGGTCATGCCGGCTATGAGCGGCGTTGCGTAGGATGTACCGTTCCCTTTGCTCACTTCGCCGTTAGGCAATAATGTATAAACATCTTGTCCCATCGCCATTAGGTCGGGTTTGATGCGGTTGTCGGGCAAGATTCCCCACGACGAAAAAGTGGCGACTGTGGAATCGGATTTGACGGCGCCAATCGTTAAGATGTTGCTTGCATCGGCCGGAACACCCACTTTTTGCCATGCTTTTGCGCCTTCGTTGCCCGCGGCATGCAATACGACAAGTCCTTTGGATATGGCCATAGATGCGGCGCGACTGGCGAGAACCGTGTTCCCATCCAATTCGTCCCAAGTATGATTCATCGCGGCGTCGTCAAACAGCGTGTAACCCAGCGATGTAGTAACGATGTCCACTCCCAAACTGTCGGCATATTCCAGCGCAGCCACCCAATAATCTTCTTCTACCGGATTTTCTTCGTCGTTGACTTCCGATTTCAAAAGGTAAAACGAGGCATCGGGCGCTGTTCCGATCATATTTCCGGGATTATTTGCCAAAATGAGCGAAAGTACGTTGGCTCCATGCTGTTCCGTGCTTCGAAAGACATCGCCTTCCTGATGCGTGAAATTTTTGGTTCCGAGGATACGATTCATATCCAGATAATCGGGATGCGTGTCGGCGTCTTTGAATCCGGCGTCGATCACGGCAATCGTTATTCCTGCGCCTTTATAACCCAATTCGTGCAAAAACAAACCGTTATTGATGGCGATTTGCGGTTGTGCAACGGAATAGGCGTCGCCGAAAGCCGGCCTTGGGTCTTCGCTTGTATTTTCCTCTTTTTCAGTTTTATTGATTGCCGAGTGAAGCGGAACTATATCGTTACGCACTTTTTTAATTGAAGCCACAAAAGGTAATGCCGATACGCGATTTAATGTTTCTTCATCCGAAATATTGACAACAATAGTTTCAACCCATTTACTGTATGCTTGAATCGTTGCACCGGTTTCCGTAATTGCTTCAAAATAAGCCGGATCGATGGGTAAATCGCTTTCGTTTACCGCCAAATGCTGTTTTAGCCGGCGTTCGATGGATTTGGGCGACAGGAATGCTTCAGGTTGGTTGATGTTGTATGGAGAACTTCCTTTGTTTGTTAATAGCAAACGGTACATGGCGGGCTGTGCGACACATTCCATCACACAAAAAAATATCAACAATAAAAAACTGCTTGTTCTCATATAAACGCATTTTTCATGACTTTGTAATCTGCAATGTTAATTTGGCAAAATTAGGAAATTTTATTTAAACAAACGTTTATTATCGTAATATTTTTTTTATTTGTCGTAAAAACGATGCTCCTACTGCGAGGTTTAATAAAAAAGCCAGCCGCTAAAACGAACGTTTGCCTGATACTGATTGTCGGCATTAATATACAATAAAACCATCAATTCTTCGTTTAACAACAATTGATTGAAAGGAAAATTGATGGACAAAATCATGCGTTTGTTTTTCGTTGCGTGTTTGCTGTTGCCGATTATCTGTCGCGCAGCCGACTATGTCCCTAATTCGGTATTGTCCGAAGGCAAATGGGTGCAGTTGAAAGTAACCGAAAACGCCATCTATAAACTCACCTACGAGCAAATTCAACAGATGGGATTCGACGACCCGTCCAAAATCAAAATCTACGGTTACGGCGGTTGGTTATTGGATCAGGATTTCCGCAATCCCTTTATCGACGATTTGCCCGAAACGGCCGTCTATCTGCACAAAGGCGAAGATGAAATTTTCAACGCCGGCGATTTCCTGCTGTTTTACGGTCGCGGATTAACGAAATGGACGTATGATGCGAGCAAAGATTTTTTCGTTCATCAAAATAATTTCTATTCGCAATATGCTTCGTATTTTATAACCGGAAACGAAAACGGGCCAATGGAAATGCCTTTGCAAACCGCCTATACGGACATAACCACTTCGACAAGCGTATTCGACGATTATTTTCTGCATGAAATTGATCAAAATGCGATTTTACATTCCGGACGCGAATTGTTCGGCGAAAATTTTATATCTGCTCAGTCGCAAGATTTTCCGGTTAGCGTGCCGGGAATAACCGACGATGTGGGACAAATCCGTTTGTCGTTTGCTGCCGCACCTCGCACCATCACGCCGGTAAAATTATTTGTGAACAACGAAAATGTGATTACCAGCAATATCGCTTATGCTGATTCCTATTACAAAAAAGCTGAATTACAAACTGTTACAAAACCTTGGGCGGGCAATAAAGCCAATAATTTCACGGTCAATATCCAATACGATCCCGGTCAATCGTTTATCGCTTACCTCAATTATTTCTCTTTGAATATGAAGCGGCAATTGCAATCCTACGGCGCTTACACCTTTTTCCGCAATAAAAACAGTCGCACGCAAAATTTGGAATATATAATCGACAAGGCTCCGGCGCAATTGCAGGTTTGGAATATCTCGGATGTTCAAGCCATTCAACAGGTTCAAACTCAAAGTGAGGCCGGGCAATTGCGGTTTAAAGCCGCTTCCAACGGAAAAGTGTCCGAATATGTGCTGGTTAATCCGAATATGTCGTTTCCTTCGCCCGAAATTACCGGAACTGTTCCCAATCAAAATTTGCATCAACTGCCTCAAACAGATATGATTATCATCGCTCCCGAAAATTATCTTGATGTGGCGGAACAATTGGCCGAAAAGCATCGTCAAAAGCAGAATTTGCACATAACGGTGGTTCAGCCCGAATGGATTTACAACGAATTTTCGTCCGGAACGCCCGATGCCACCGCTTATCGCCGGTTTGTGAAAATGTTTTACGACCGAGCCGCCTCATCCGCCGAAAAACCGAAATATCTATTGCTTTTCGGCGACGGCTATTTCAACAACCGCGCCATCGACCCTAAAAATTATTTGCTGACTTTCCAATTTGAAAATTCGGTTGACGAAAGCAATTCCTTCGGCACAGACGATTATTTTGGCTTTTTGGACAATACGGAAGGCGTCAATTTGGCGAGCGATATTTTGGATATTAGCATTGGCCGTTGCCCGGTAAGCACACGGGAGCAGGCCGTTTCCTCTTTGGCGAAAATAAGCCGTTATATGGACGATACCTATCACGGCATTTGGAAAAACCGCCTGATTTTCTCTGCCGACGATACGGGCGACGACGCTTTTTGCACTTATGGCGAAAACGCCAATACGCTGGCGAAATACATGGAAACCAATCATCCTCAATATATGATCGTCAAATCTTATATGGATGCTTTTCTATCGGCCGTTACCAACGGAAAGACAACCTATCCCGAAGCCAAGAAAAAAGTGTTGGCGGCGATGAACGAAGGCTGTTTTTTGTATAACTACACCGGCCACGGCACTCCCACCAGCTTGTCGAGCCAAGACATGATGTCGCTCGCCAATATCCGTCAAATGACTTTCCCGTACCTGCCTTTGTGGATTACGGCCACTTGCGACTTCGGACGTTTCGACGATGATATCGGCTCGGCCGGCGAAGAAGTCTTTTTGAGTCCGAACAGCGCCGGAATCGCTTTGTTCACAACGACACGGGTGGTTTATGCGTCGAATAATCAAAAAATTAACGACCGTTTGATACGGAATATCTTTGCAAAAAAAGCCGATGGTTCGCGACCGACTTTGGGCGATATTCTCCTGCAAAGCAAAATTGATCTCGGCTTGGAAAGCAATAAATTGAATTATATTTTGTTGGGCGATCCGGCTTTGCAATTGAATTACCCCGATCAGCATGTCGAAATCGAAACCATTCAAGGCCGCACGCTTGCCGAAAACGACACGGTTTCGATTAAAGCCTTGGAACAAGCCGTGATAACCGGAAAAATCACAAACGATAACCACCAACTGCTCAACAATTTTAATGGAAAAATACAAGCCGTGGTTTTCGACGGAAAAGAATTGGTTTTGTCGAAAACCATACTTCAAAATACGGCGCCCAATCCAGCTAAACCCGAACAGGTGTCCGACGGAAAAGGCAACACGCTTTGGTCGTTTTATGATTACAATGATGTTGTTCTCCGCGACGAAAGCGAAGTGAAAAACGGCCGATTCAGCTTTTCGTTCACTGCTCCGATAGATATTGCCTATCGTAACGCCCTGGGAAAGATAAATCTTTATGCCTTTGATAATCAAACGGATGCAGCCGGAAATTTCCAACAGTACAAATTATTGGGAATCGCCGATTATCCGACTAACGATATTGGGCCGGAAATCCGGAAAATGTACCTCAACTCCCCGTCTTTTCAGTCGGGCGATACGGTCGATGAAACGCCTTTGTTCCAAGCGGAAGTTTGGGACGCCGACGGATTGAACTATACCGGCAACGGCATAGGACACGATATTACCATTTGCATCGACCGCAATCCCGCGTGGACTTGGACTTATCCAAAAGACGCAATATTCATTCCGTCAGGCAATAAATCCATTGCCGATACCGTTCGTTTTTCGATTCCCGGATTGCCCGAAGGCGAACATCATTTGGCATTAAAAGTTTGGGATATTTTGAACAATTCGTCGAGCCAATCGTTCTCTTTTAATGTAGTAAATGATTTTGTTCCAACGAATTATTCGTTTTCCGTCGCACAAAATCCAACAAAAGGAAATGCGACCTTCCAAATCCAGCGGAAACCCTCGTCTTCCGTAGCGAATATGAATGTAGAAATCCGTGTATCCACGGTGGACAAGCAAACGGTTTGGTCACACACCGAAACCGCTTCTCTCGCGCCGGGTACAATATATCCGGTAATATGGAATTTGAAAGATGACGATAACCGAACGGTTCCTGCGGGCGTTTATCTCTATCAAGCTATCTTTCAAATAGCTGATAAACAGGAAATTACGAAATATAAAAAAATAATTATATTATGATTCGATTAAAAAATGGAAATTTATTGAAAACGGCAGCTGTTTCGGCAATAGCATTTTTGATGGTCAATACTTTGCAAGCGCAGGTAGAACAGCAACCCAATCCTTTGCGTTATGGAATACCTTCTTTGACCATCGCTCCCGATGCGCGAGGCGGCGCTATGGGCGATATTGGAGCCGCGACCGAACCCGACGTATTTTCGCAATACTGGAATCCGGCCAAATACGCTTTTGCTTATAGCCATGCAGGTATCAGTTTGTCATTTACGCCTTGGTTGGCCAAATTGGTCGATGACATCAACGTAACTTATGTTTCGGGATTTTATAAAATTAACGATTATGTGGCGCTCGGTTCGTCGCTGCGCTATTTTTCCTTAGGCGAAGTATTACTTCAGAATTCGGAAATAGATCCGGGATTAATTGTCAATCCTAATGAATGGGCGTTTGACGCCAGCGTTTCAATCAAATTAGCAGAAACTTTCTCAATGGCGACGGCTTTCCGGGGCATTTATTCCGATTTAGGCGCAGGACAGCGAGAAGACGATATTACACCTGCTGCTGCTGTTGCAGTTGATGTGGCTGGCTATTACAACAATTATTTTATAATGGGACGGAATGAATGTATGCTCGGCTTGGGATTCAATATCTCCAATATAGGAAATAAAGTTTCGTATGACGGTGGCGCTACTTCTACTTTCTTGCCCGCTAATTTGCGCTTGGGAGCATCGGTCCTTTTTCCGTTAGACGATTATAATACCTTGTCGATCAATGCCGATGCAAATAAATATTTGGTTCCTACTCCCGATTCGGCAAAAATAAAAGAAAATCTGTATTATTTTAGCGAAATGTCGCCCATTACCGGTATTTTCCGTTCATTTTCCGATGCACCCGGCGGGGTTAAAGAAGAGTTACAGGAAATCATGTGGTCGTTGGGCGCCGAATATGCCTACGATAACAAGTTTTTTGTCCGCGGCGGTTATTTCCACGAAAACCAATACAAAGGCAACCGTCAATATTTTTCGTTGGGAGCGGGTTTTAAACTCACTGCTTTTCAATTGGATGTGGCTTATTTGATTTCGACCGTTCCGTCGAATCCCTTGGATCAAACCTTGCGTTTCTCGTTAAGTTTCGATATGGACGGATTGAAAAATTTGATGAAGCAATGACGAATATCCGTGTCGGATTCGGTTATGATGTGCATCCTTTCGTTGAAAACCGCGCCTTGTGGTTGGGCGGCATTCAAATCGCGCACGAAAAAGGCTTGAAAGGCCATTCCGACGCCGATGTGCTGATTCATGCCTTGTGTGATGCTTTGTTGGGCGCTGCCAATTTACGCGACATCGGATACCATTTTCCCGATACCGCCGGCGAATACAAAAACATCGACAGCAAAATTTTATTGGCGCGTACAATGGAACTTTTACGCGCCGAAAATTATGAATTAGGCAACGCCGACATTACGGTTTGCACCGAAAAACCGAAAATCAACCCGCATATCCCGCAAATGAAACAGTGTCTTTCGCAAGTAATGCGGGTTGAGGAAGATGCGATTTCCATCAAAGCCACCACTTCCGAAAAAATGGGCTTTGTGGGGCGGGAAGAAGGGGTGGCAGCTTATGTAACGGTTTTGATAGAAATATTGTAATAATAAACCGATATTCTATGTGTTGTTCAGATTGATTGTTGCCGTTTCCGTTGGTAATGTGAATGATAGTAAGTTGAACTGCATCGTTTTTATTTACATTTTATTTTTTTGTGCTTTACTTTGAGTTTTTGGTGGTTGTTCGTTTGTTATATTCCATTTTGTAAAATCAACTTCGCTTTCCGCTTTTTGTTCTATGTCGTCAGGCAAAGCGGGGAAAAAGTCAATATCTGTAATAATCTGCAGATCTTCTACACTCATTGCATAAGTTGATAAAAGTTTTCGTCCACTTTTGTTGGCAAACAGAAACGCAATAGCATACCAATTATCATTTGTGTTTTGCAATAACACTTTGAAAAAAGCATCGGGAATAGCCACTTTATTTGTGCCGATCGTTTTGGGCTGTTTTGAGATAATTGGTCCGCAAACAACATAAATTTTTCCTTTTTGTTGTGCCAATTTGCGCACTTGTTCCTCTAAATCGTTCCAAATTCCTCGATTGAGATTTGAATTTTGCGGGCAGATATTGGAAAGAAAAAACGATTCTTTCATTGCTTGTTCACTCCATTTCATATCGGCTGCGGGCGCCATATGCCCTCTGTCCCAGCCTGAATTTGAATAATCATAAGTGGTTGCAGAATTTTCATACGATACTTCAGGGTCGGGCAAAAAAGCATTGTAACGCGGCACAATGCCTTCAACTTCTTCTTTTGTAAGTTCATACGCTACCCAATTCGGCGTTTTCCAATCGGAATTATAACTTACCGTGTAACCGATATGAGTTATCATCTGTTCTGTTCTTCCCGCAATTTTCGCAGGAATTTCTATTTTTTCAACTTGTTGATTTTCTGCCTTTTCAGAATTTTCATTTGAGCCGTTATTTATTTGCGTTGCAACCAAATAAGCAGTAAGCACAAAACCTGCTGCTATCAGAATTAAATTTACTTTTGTGGATTTTGAAGTTTTACTCATAATTCATTATTTTTTACATTGGAATATCAATAGTACATATTTCGGAAAGTTTTTCGTCTGTTAAATCAACCTCTTTCGACTTTTGATTTGAAAACATTGGAAATCATACGAGTTGCGTTCATATACCGCCCTAATTTGAAAATGCGCAAAAATCTGAATAAGCGCAGTATAGCGAATTATGCTTTCGTTCATAAAACTACGGTGCAAAAATATAAACAATTTTTGAGAAAAACAAAAAAATATTTCCCTGATAGTCAATTTCTTAGCTTTGTAAAAAATTAAAGATGATTGTGATATTACTACTCTAAAACAGCCAATGGACGGCCCTTCGGCACAATCTTATTATCAATAAGTTGCGCCGACAAAAACGCGCAACTTTTGCCGAAATTTGCGATTACCTGCAACGCGAAAGTGAAATGCAACAGGAAGATTTAACCATTTCAAAACGCACTTTCAATCGCGATATGGATGAAATCGGCGAGATTTATGGTATTTATATCAAGTACGATTTTTCGGCGCGGGCGTATTTTATCGACGACGACTTTTCGGAAGACTTTCAAAACCGCCGGTTGGAAGCCCTCGACGTGTTTAATGCGCTGAAAATCAAAGAGCGGCAGCAAAACGCCATTTTCCTCGACAAC
>JAISWY010000174.1 GCA_031270925.1 Candidatus Symbiothrix sp. | reverse complement strand
ATTCAACCCACTTCGGGGTTGAGGGGAGAGTGGTTATTTCGCTATCCCCCAATCGCTTCGCTTCATTGGGGGTTATTCTTATTCAGACCTGCGGTCTGTCGCTTCTACTCAACACAAGGGTTTGCAACTGAGCCCGAGAAACCGGTTAGCGCTTGATTATCAGCTGTTTTCAAACCATCAGCATGCGAGAAATAAACCTCTGTCATGATGTATTGTTGAATGCAATATCAAAAATTAAGATGAATAATTGATTGATCGGATAAAAAAACAGGCTCCAAAGAATATAACCCCGTTTCACAACGACGCTTAGCACGAAGAAAGTACTTTAATAAATGCCGATTCCTCGAATGCCTGTTTTGTATGCTTTTAGAAATTTGTTTTCTTCTTCATCTTTTACTGTTTTTGATTCAAATAAATGCCGCACAAAAACTATGCCAAACATTAAAAAATCATAAAAAAAAATTAACCGCAATCCATAGAGATAGAAATCAAACTGCCCGAACCAACTCCATCCCCCGTAAAATCGCCCGCTCATTCATTGGCAAAAACTTGTGGTGCCGTTCGGGAAGCGATTTTTTCAAACCAAGCATCACACTCTCTACGCTCACAATCGGAGCAGTCTTTAATAATCCGCCTAAAACAATCATATTGAAAGCTTTAGCAATGTTTTCTTCATTGGCCGTATTCATCGCATTGATTTCAAAAATGTGAATATCCGTGCGCGTGGGCGGATGTGGAATGCCATACGAATCGTAAATCAAAATACCGCCCGGCTTCACGGTTTTCTCAAATTTCTCCAACGAGGGCTGATTCAGGATGATAGCCATGTCGAAAGTGTTCAAAATAGGCGAAGAAATGCGTTCGTCGCTGATGATGACGGTTACATTGGCCGTTCCGCCGCGCTGTTCGGGGCCGTAAGACGGGAACCACGCCACTTCCTTGTCTTCCATTAATCCGGCGTAGGCTAAGATTTTACCCATACTCAAAACGCCTTGTCCGCCAAATCCGGCTATAATGATTTCGTGTTGCATATTTTTTAATTGAGAGTTGAGAGTTTTTTAGCTTGTTTTGTCTTTCAATACACCGGGAGGATAAAACGGAAACATGTTTTCGACCATCCATTGATTGGCTTCGCCGGGTGTCATTTTCCATCCTGAAGCGCAAGTAGAAACAAATTCCACGATGGAAGTGCCTTTTCCGGCCATCGTATTTTCGAAGGCTTTCCGCAATATCTTTTTCGCTTTTTTGATGGCGGCGGCGGTATGCACCGATTCGCGCGTTACCAAGCATGTTCCTTCCAATTGTGCGAGTAACTCGGTAATTTTCAGGGGATAACCGTTCAAGGCGATGTTGCGGCCGTAAGGACAGGTGGCGGTTTTCATATCGACCAAAGTCGTAGGCGCCATTTGTCCGCCGGTCATTCCGTAGATGGCGTTGTTGATGAAAACAATGACGATGTTTTCGCCGCGGTTGCAGGCATGAATGGTTTCGGCTGTTCCGATAGCCGCTAAATCGCCGTCGCCTTGGTAAGTGAAAACCATTTTGTCGGGATTCAAGCGTTTGGCTGCCGTGGCCACCGCCGGAGCGCGACCGTGAGCAGCTTCTATCCAGTCAATATCCAAATAATTGTAGGCGAAAACCGCACAGCCGACCGGCGCGATGCCGATGGTTTTTTCGGACAATCCCATTTCGTCGATTACTTCGGCGACCAATTTATGCACTACGCCGTGGCTGCAACCAGGGCAATAGTGCATCGCATTGTCGTTCATCAAACGCGGCTTGGAATAGACCACGTTTTCGGGCTTTATCATTGATTCGTTCATTTTTTTTTGTAAACGAGTTGTTAGTAAACAAGTTAGCGTACCATAATCTTGCGACTGCCGATTCTTCCGTTTTCTTCCGATTGGATGATATACACGCCTCGCTTCAAATTATTTTGATCGACTCTGCGACCCATTAAATCGAATACCGTGATGATTTTTATCGAATCGTCCGTGATTTCGGGAATGGAAACATTGGGTAATCCGTAAGTTACATCGTCGATATAATAACTTGCCGCGCTGGCATTGCCGCCGGTAGCCGAAAAACGGAATCCAATGAAAAAGACGTTCTGCTTGCTTTCGGTAAGATCGAATTGCATATTGCGCCATTCGCCGTTAAAATCCGAGCCGACGGGAATATCGAAGTTGATTTTCGATTGAGATACTTCACCATTCTTCAGGTACATATAATATACTGCCAAACGGGCATCGTCTTCATCCGACATCAAATCGCCCATCACTTTGAAAGTAAACCATTTAGAGCTGGCATTAACAAAATCCAAAGGCGGCGTAATCAGCCACATTTCGTAAGGAGCGGCGGCGGTATTAGTCGAATTATAGGCAACTGCTTTGGCCGTATAATTCATAAGTTCGTCGTCCGTGAAATCGAATCCCCACCATGCACGGTAATTTTGCTCGGCGATATTTTTCCATTGCGGCAAACTAAACGGTTGATTATAAGGTACATTATCGAACGTTTCATTTAATATTGTGAGCGGATTGGATGGATCTAATGGCCATTCGTCGCCTTGTTTTTCCGGGACCAATGTACCGACGCCGACGCCCGACAAATCGGCGGTGGCGATAACATTATCCATGGAGATTTTTAATTGTTTGGTAAAATTGCCTGCTTCTTTCGGTTCAAATTTGATTGTCAATGTAGTGGTTCCATTGTTTAGTACACCACCCGAAACAATGATAAATGCACCGTTTGGCGTGCTGTTGTCAATCATTTCCGGAATTGGATAAGCACTTAAATTAGCCGTTGTAACGGTAAATTCAGTTGTTGCATTTTCGCCGAGATTGACCGAACCGAAATCGTAAGAGGTCGGTGTAATAACGATGCTCGGTGT
>JAISWY010000360.1 GCA_031270925.1 Candidatus Symbiothrix sp. | reverse complement strand
AATGTCTTTCTGATTGTCGGTCAGAACTTGTTCGTCGTGCCAACGCAACAAATCAAAGAAGCGTATGCCTTCAAAAGCCAGTTCAAAACGGCGCTCCTGCTTGATGTTTGCCAAAGTTGCAGGTACAGGCGGCAAGTTTACACGATCTCTTACTCGTTTCAAAAAAGCGTCGCCTTTGTCGGTTCCCTCGTTTAATTCGGCGGCCATCAGCAGCACGTCGGCGAAACGGATTAAAACCATATCCTGCGTATTGTTCAGCTTGAAATCGGTTACGGTATTGCCGTACAACGTGCAACTGTAATTCCAATAGTCGGCGCGGCTAACATCCCGGTAAACGTTAATCGGAATGTATTTTTTCTGATAAAAAGTGGTTTCTTCCATTTGGGGATCTTTTGCGTTGGTTCCGTACTTGAATATGGGTCTCAGTTCATTGCGGTCTGTCGCCGTGAACATTGAGCCTTTTTTTCGGATGTCGTCGTCCGCCCAGTCGTTCCATATTTTCGGATTGACGGTTCCGAATCCCCAACCTTCGCCGAAAGGAAGCAGTTCCTTGTAGTTCGTGTCCTGTCCGCGCAATCCGAAAAACAAACAGACTTGGTTGCTCTTTTGATACGGAAATTCATGTGTGGCGAACTTGTTGGAATATTTGATGGCGAAAACCGTTTCCTTGTTGCCGTCGCCTTCCCATTTTAAGTTATTATTTTTCGTAAAAGCGTATTCCTGAACATAGGAATAAGGCCACAGATTCCGGAAGTCGCTCACCAAGTCGTGGCCGCTTTTGCTTGTATTCGTACATTCGTCCAGCCATGCGATAACGTCGGCTTTACTTATTTTGCCGCCCTCGGGCAAAGGCAATGATTCTTTGTTGTAGTAACCGGTATAGAACAGAAATACTCGCGCCATCAAAGCTTGCGCCGCCCAACGGGTAACGCGACCGGATTCCGTATTCACATAACTTATTTCCGGTAATTTTTCAATGGCCGCTTTCAAATCGGAGGCGATAAAAGCGTAAGTTTCGGCTGCCGGCGTGCGCGGTATAATCTTCGATTGGGAAGTTTTTTGCAGGCAAACATCTCCGAACAGGCGCGACAAATCGAAATAGAAATGCGCCCTCAAATAATGCGCTTCGCCTTCCATTTGCTTTTGCTGCGCTTCGCTTTCCCATTTTATGCGGGGAGAAGATTCCATAAAGACATTGGCGCGATACACGCCCATATAATTGGCGTTCCAAGCATCTTGAAAGCAGTTTTCACTCCATTTCTGATATTGAGCGATGGCGTTGGTGGAAATATCTCCGGGGCCGCCGCCACCCAAGCGATCATCGGAACGAAGCTCCGATATCAAAGTGGTATTGCACATGATATTGGGACGGGATAAAATGGCATATATCCCCGTCAAAACCTGAGATGCCTCGGCCGGATTCGCCGGATAATTTTCCGTATTTTTCAGATTGGTCGTTTCGATGGTCAGAAAATCTTCACAACTCACAAAAATCAATGTGATTAATATTGTCGATATGATTTTTTTCATGATTGTTTTATTTATATGTTTAATATTTGATGCTTAATCCGATTAAATATGACGTAGCGGCCGGATAATTTCCAAGGTCTATCCCTTTAGCCCAGCCTTGCGCTCCCGAAAAAGCGGAAACTTCCGGGTCCAATCCCGTATATCCGGTAAAAGTAAACAGGTTTTGTCCCGAAATATACACTCGCGCCTGTTGCAAGGGTATGGATTTGAACAGTTTTTTCAAATCAACTCCCAGTGCAATATTGGTTATCCTGAAATAATCGCCGTTTTCGATATACAAATCGGATACATATTGCCAGTTAATCGCCGTACCGCTTAAGCTGGGTAAACGATTAGACGTGCCTTCCCCGTGCCAGCGGCCAAGCATATCCGAAGTATAATTGCTTGTGTTCAGAGATGTATTCGTGCGATACGATTTGATAATTTGATTGCCTGCAACGCCGTATCCGCTAAGGGCAAAGTCAAACGCTTTGTATTCCAGAGTCAGATTGATTCCGTAGTCGAAATCAGGATTCGGATTACCGATTTCCTCCCGGTCGAAAAGCGTAATTTTCCCGTCGTTATCCAAATCGCGGAAGCGAACGTCGCCCGGTTGGGCTGCCGGCATAATCTTGTCGCCGGTTTCGGGATGTATGTATGCGTCGATTTCCGCTTGGTTTTGGAAAATGCCGTCGGTCCGGTACCCGATAAAATATCCCAAGGGTTTTCCCACTTCCGCCCGATAAAATGAGCCGGTGCCGTTTCCCAGTACATCGGTCGAGCCGTTCAGGTATTGGTCGCCATTGGCTATTTTGACCACTTCGTTTCGATTGTGCCCGAGATTGGCCGAAACGCCATATTTGAAATCGCCCATCTTGTCGTTCCAATTCACTTGCAGTTCGACTCCCCTGTTTACAATATCGCCGCCGTTTACCCAAGGCGCTTGCGTTCCGGCGCTTCCATGAATAAGGCCTTGTACGAGCCAATCTACGGTTTTTTTATTGTACCAATCGAAATTGATTCCCAAGCGGTGGTCGATGAACATCATATCCAGTCCGACGTCGGTCTGACGGGACGTTTCCCATTTCAAATCCGGATTGGCAATGTATTCGGGAAAAGCGCCGATAGCCGGAGCATTGCTTTTATCTCCGAAATAATAATAGGCGTTATTGGCGTTGGTGGCAAATGTCATCGTTGACAAGTATTTATTCGCCGGAATCCGGTTGTTGCCGTTTTCGCCCCAGCTTGCGCGTATTTTCAAATAGTCCACAAACGATCGGGCGCCTTCCATGAATGCCTCTTCCGTAATGTTCCATCCGGCTGAAACAGAAGGGAAATAACCCCAATGATGTCCTCGTGCGAAATTGGAACTTCCATCCGCCCGCACTACCAAAGTCGCCATGTATCGACCTCTGTAATCGTAATTGAGACGTCCGAAATACGATACCAAAGCGCCCAGTCCCCAGGCCGAACCGCCCAAACTTGTTCTTCCCTGTTCGATGGTTTTGGCATTGCTTAAATAGGCATGATAGAAATCGTCGAACTCGACATTTTCGTTCGAGCCGGAGAAATTTTCCCCGAAACCGGAACGTTCGACCGACGAACCCACCAACGCCCTGAATTTATGTTCTCCGTTTATATCGAAATCGTACGAAATCGTATTCTCGATTTGCCATTTATGCCCCATTCCGCCTTGCTGACTGACCGAATTACGCTCTTTTATTTCGTTGCTGTTCAAGTAATAAGCCGGTACATACGCCCGATAGTTCCAACTGCTGTAATCCAAACCGAAACTGCTCCGTAATTTCAAATTCTTAACAGGTTCGAGGACGAAATAAATATTGCCGCGCACGCCGTAGTTCTTACTGTCTTTCATGGCGCTGTTGTAATACATTTTGGCGACCGGATTAAATTCAAACGGATTGATTGTAACCGGTTTGCCGAAATCGCCGTTCTCATCGTAAGCCGGAAATAGCGGACTTGCTTTGAATGCGTTGCGGAAATCGTTCCAAGTCGTTTGTCCCGTTGCTTGATCCAAGCCTTTGCGGTCGGAATAAAACAGGGTCATGGTTTCTCCTACTTTCAAAAGGTCGCGGTTTTTCAGTTTAATCAAAGTGTGGTCGGAATTTAAACGGGCGGTGTAACGGTCGTAGCCGCTTCCTACCGTTTCTTCGGGTACCGCAATCGTCGGCTTTTGCGATGTATAGGAAAATCCGAGAGCAAAAGCGGAGCCATCCATACCTTTATTGATATTGATGGCGTGGTTTTGCACCGGCGCGTTGGCGATAGTCATTGCATCCAGCCAATTGCTACCTTGCCATTCGCCGCTGTTGATTTTATCGAGCATAGGGATTTTCGTGGTATTGATCTCTGTGTCTAACAGCAATCCCGATTCTTTCAAGAGCATCAAATAGTCTTTGGCGTTCAAGGTTTCGACATTATTCTTGAAATTTTGCCATCCGAAATAACCGTCGTAGGAGAGGGCTGTTTTGCCTTGCTTCGCTTGCTTGGTTGTAACCAGAATAACGCCGTTGGCCGCGCGGGCGCCGTAAATGGCTGCTGCTGCCGCATCTTTCAACACATCAATCGATTCGATGTCGGAAGGATTCAAGGCATTGATGTTCCCGCCCGAAAGTCCGTCGATAACATAAAGTGGGTCGGAATCATGAATAGTTCCTGCGCCGCGAATCGTGATTTTAAAACCTTCGCCCGGTTTCCCGTTGTTCTTTACGATGCTGACGCCGGGCGTCAAGCTTTGCAATCCGGCAAAAGCGCTCACGGCGTTTTGTTTAACCAAATCCTCGCCTTTCACTTGCAGCGTGGCTCCGGTAAGCAGTTTTTTCTGTTGTACGCCGTAACCGATAGCGACTACTTCGTCCAGCATAGTTTCCTGTGTTTGCAGTTCGATGTCGATAACGCTTCGATTGCCTGTTGCGATTTCCTGCGATTTAAAACCGAGATAGGAGATTTCCAACACGGCATTGTTGCCGACAGTCAGCGAATAAGCGCCGTCCAAGTCCGTAACAGTCTTGTTTTGCGTGTTTTTCTCGCCCACCATGGCGCCGATCAATGTTTCTCCGTCTTCCATTGAACGAACGACTCCGGTAACGGTGCGCTGTGCGGATAGTGAAAGACTGATTAAAAAGAATGTTACAATACAAATTTTCTTCATAAAATATAGAATATCAATGTGTTTTTCCATTTACGGTTAATGCTCTCGAAAAGCGCTTAGTTCCTGCGCGATTTGCGAACTAAGCTATAACCGCCGGCCAAAGCCAGCAGAATAGAGAATCCTCCACCCACGGGACCGGGCGCAGTGGGTGCGTCTGTTGGCGTTTCTTCATCGCCGATTTCGGGGGCCGTAGCTCGTAAATTGCCTGATGTAGTGGTTTGTTCGCGTTGCAGCCAATTTTCGGAGCGGTCTTTGTTTGTTCTGCGTTCGGCGAATGTTGAGATTGCCATGCAGATTGTTATTGCTAATAATGTTGTTCGTTTCATTGTTTTTTGTTTATTCCCCAATCGCTTCGCTGCATTGGGGATATTTATATTTTAATTTTAATGACCGTGGGCTTTTTTCGCCCACGGCTATATGTAAGTTACAGCAAACACAGCATGGGGTTTGCTATTGATTATCTGACGATTGCTTTGCTGACGCTCGTTTTGCCCGATTGGTGAATTTGTTTTACGATATAAATATTGCCCGATTGTAGGGGCGATGCATGCATCGCCCTTACTGCATGCATCGCCCCTACGGGGACGCGAACACCCTGCAGATTGTAATATTCCGTGGCAATGACTTCATCGTTTTTAAGGGCAGGAACAATGCCGGTTATTACATCGGTATCAACAACGATTTTAGGAGCGGCCTGGACGCTTCCCTCCTCGAAAGTGATA